>NZ_JAAGPB010000017.1:0-52197 GCF_017104585.1 Burkholderia sp. Ac-20392 | reverse complement strand
TGTGTGTGAGAGTGGCGATGTGGTGATGATTGGTGTGGTCGCGACGAATGGTGCTAGTTGTTTTTTTTTTTATGGATCCAGCGCACACCGCGACCTACACCGGGATATACACTCTTTCCCTACCCGCCCCTCTCCCACTCGCTCCCTCCCCGGCGCGGCGGTATCCCGCCGGCCGGGCTGCCGCCAGTCAGACCGCGCCGCCGTAAGCACGCACGAAGTCGCCCAGGCCGCGGTTGTAGCCGGCGCCGACGGCCTTGAACATGAAGTGGCCGTCGCGGCGATAGAAGCTGCCGACCTGCACCGACGTCTCCATCGAGAAGTCTTCCTCGAGCGCGTACTTCGCGATCACCGCGCCCGACACTTCGTCGGCGATCTGGATGTAGCTGTTGCGCACCTGGCCGAAATTCTGGCGACGCGCTTCGGCCTGGTCGATCGTCACGACCACCGAGATTTCCTCGACGTCGGCCGCGAGCTTCGTCACGTCGATGAAGATCACTTCGTCGTCGCCGTCGCCGCTGCCCGTGCGGTTGTCGCCGCTGTGCACGACGCCCAGGCACTTCGATGCGGGCATCCCGCGCTTCGGGAAATCGTCGCCCGGCTGGATGAACGTGTCCTTGCGCTCCATCGTGCGCACTTCGCTGTTGTAGAACACGAAGTGCTGATCCGAGATCAGCTTCGGATTGCTCTGCGCGTCGTACTTGCACAGGAACACCGACACGTCGAGATCGAAGTCCGTACCCGTGTCCGTCGCGTTCGCGTCCCAACCGAGACCGATGCGGAACTTCTGCGTGCCGGGCGCTTCCTTCGACAGGTTGACGCGACCGCCTTTCGACAAATTGATCATCTGAACCTCTTCTGCTGGAACCGCCGTTGTGCCGGCGGCAATGCCGGGCCGCCCTGCGCGGCCCCTCGTTGATGGTGTTCGCCCCGCGCGTGACGCGTGATTACTCGCCCGCCACGGCCGTCCGGTCTTCCTTGCGTTGCACGATGATCGACGACCACACGGCCGCGGCGATCATCGCCGCGCCGATCAGGCCCGTGATGACCTCGGGCACTTCGAACTTCACGCCGAGGAACATGATCGTTGCGAGCGCACCGATTGCCCAGAAGGCGCCGTGTTCGAGAAAGCGGTACTGCGCGAGCGTGCCCTTCTTCAGCAGCACGAGCGTCATCTCCCGGATATAGGCCGCGCCGACGCCAAGGCCGAGCGCGATCAGGAAGATGTTGTTCGACAGCGCGAATGCACCGATCACGCCGTCGAAGCTGAACGACGAATCGAGCACTTCGAGATACATGAAACCCGCGACGCCTTCACGCACCACGCGCGTACCCGTCTCCTCGCCGCCGATCAGGTCGCCGATGCCGTGGGCGATCACGAAGCTGATCACGCCGAACGCGCCGGCGAGCAGGAAGCCCACTTGCTCGACCGCCGGCACATAGAGCGACGCGATGATGATGATCGCGAGCGTCAGCGCCACTTCCAGCGCCGTGATGCGGCCGAGGTGGCTCATCGGGCCTTCCAGGAAACCGATCCAGTGCTCGTCCTTCTCGGTGTCGAGCATGAACTTGAAGAACACCATCAGCAGGAACGCGCCGCCGAATGCGGATACCTGGTGATGCGCGGACGTGAGGATCGACGCGTACTGCTCCGGCGATTCGATCGCGAGCTTCAGCGCGTCCCACATGCCGATGTGGCCGATCACCGCGACGATCAGCAGCGGGAACACGAGCCGCATGCCGAACACGGCGACCGGCAGGCCGAACACCATGAAGCGGTTGCGCCACTTCTCCGACCAGTTCTTGAGCACCGATGCATTGACGACCGCGTTGTCGAGCGACAGCGAGATTTCGAGCACCGACAGGACCGCGACGATCAGCATGTCCTTCACGCCGCCGAGGAGATAGGCCGCGACGAGCGCGAGCACCGTAAGCGACAACGGGATCTTGAAGTCTTTCAACATGATGGGGGGAGTAATCGAGTTCTGGATAAAAGACGGGCGGGCTGCGCTTACTTCGCGCGCACCCATTCGCAGAATTCCTGCGTGATCAACTGTTCGTAGATCTGTTCGTCGCTGAGGTCGAGCGATTCGAGATGCAGGAAGCCGACGTTCGGCATCTCGTCCGCGACTTCCGCGAGGAAGCCGAATTCGCTCGGATCGCCGACGCCGACGAGCGACCAGTACAGCGGGTAGTGCTGCGACTCGGCCAGCAGCTGGCGCACGCGCTTGCGATCGTTCTTCGGGTTCTGGCCGTCGGTGACGAACAGCACCCATGCGGGCAGATGGCCGTTCACCGGTGCGGAAGCAGCCGGCGCCGGCGTCTCGTCCGCGCCGCCGAACAGCCGGCTCAGGAAGCCGCGCTTCTCTTCGCGCTTCGGCGACGGCTCCGGCGCGCGGAAGAAGAAGTCGACGATGTCGTTCATCACCGGCGCGTACTGCGTGCCGCCCCACTTGTCGATCCGCGCTTCGAGCACGTGGTCGGAGATGTACGAGCCGTAGTTGTCCGGCGTGGCGGTCGGCAGGCGGTCGTAGCCTTCGGTGAAGGTCCACGTATCGACTTCGCCGTTGTCGTCGAACTTGAGTGCGATGCCGAGGATCCGGTCGTGCGTGTCCTGGATCACGCCCGACTGGTACAGCGGCTTCGCGGAGCCGGAGATGTCGAGCGCCGCGCCGACACGCACGACGGGCGGCTTTAGGATCTGGCGTTTTTCGAGGACGATCGCGACCTTCGCCGCGCGTTTCTCAAGCGTAATCATGCGGTGTTCTCTCGGTTCTTTCAGTTGTGCTTCGGAGCGAATCGGGTGATCAGGTCCTGTTCGAGCTGGCGCAGGCGCGGCGCGTCCTGCTCGCGCTGGCGCTTGCCGTCGGCGATGATCTGCGTGATGTCGTCGAATGCACCGAACAGCTGCTGCTGCGCGTATTCGAACGTGTCGGTCGAGATCACCGGGCGCTGGCTCAGCTTCGCGACTTCCTGCGCGTTCTGGCGGTTCAGGTCGGCCTGCGCGCGGATCGCCTCGTCGGCCGCGTCGTACGTCGCGTTCGCAAGCGCCGCCGCGCGCTTCGTGCTGAGCTGCTCGAGGTAGAGCGCGAACGCGTTGGTCCACGCGGGGATCAGCACGGTCTTGATCGTCATGAACTTCGACGTCAGCGTGCGTTTCTGGTCCTGCTCCATCCGGATCTGCGGCGCGAGCTGCTTCGACATCAGCATCGCGCGATCGAGGTCGTCGAGCTTGCTTTCGAGCGCGTCGACCTTGCGCTTCACGTCGAGCAGGCGTTGCGCGGCGAACGCGTCGTCCACCGGCTGCTGGCCGGCTTCGAGATGCGCGCGCAGCGTCGCGAGCGCCGTTTCACCCTGCGCCTTCGACTGCGCGAGCTCCTGGTGCAGCGCGTAGTTGTCGTTGTACATCCGCTCGAGCTCGTCGATGCCGGCCTTCTGGCGCTGCGCATGGTTCTCGAGCTCGACGACGAGCGTGTCCATCCGCTTGCTCACCGACTCGTATTGCGACAGCAGCTTCTCCTTGGTCGAGCGGAACAGCCGCGTGACCTGCGTAAGCAGCCCGCCCTTGTCGGCGCCGCGCGGGTCGAGCCCCTTCGCGGTCGCGATCAGTTCGTTGAGCTTGTCGCCGAACTGGTCGGCATCCGACGCACGGACGCTCGCGAGAATCTGCTGCGAGAAGGCCGCGATCCGCGTGCCCTGCGTCGCGCCGAGCTGGTCGATCTCGTCGACGGTGATCAGGCGGACATTCTCCGCCGGGCGTGCAACCGGCACGGCAACGGCGGCGGCAGGCATGACGACGGGGGACGAAGACGGGGTGGAAGGACGATCGCTGACCGCATCGGAGTTCTTGTCATCGAATAGCGGCTTCATGTGGCTACCACGTTTCCTTTTCTGCTTTCTGCTGCGTGTTGTCATGCGCGCGAGGCGCGCATCCGCGATTGCCGCCGTGCTCTCTCACGGGCGGCAGACGGACAATAAATGGCTCGAGCGCCTTGCGTCAAGGGAAGGAATTCTTTCAATTTACATTCATTTTGTAATGTGATGGATCGACACGATGCCCGATCGTTGCCGTCCCTGCCGCCATGCATACGGGCCGCGCAAGATTCGAACGTATCGAAACTTACATGTCAGATCATTGTGAAAGATAAATGAAACCGCCTGCCTGGGCGGGTTTCGGACGACGCACATGCGTGGCCGAGACACGCGCGAGTGCCGATCGCGCGCTACCGATCCTGCACGCGATTCATCCCGAGCCGAGGCAGGATGAACGGCACCGATCGGCCACGAATCGTGAAATCCCACCGTCCTTCGATGTCGACGAACGTCGCGCTGAAATGCCGGTCGTCGGCCCACGTCATGTCGTTCAGATGGCACGACGCGTACATCGCGCCCACCGTGCGCCGCGCAAGTTCCTTCAACGGATCCTTCGACACGAGCGTGAACGTGACG
Organism: Burkholderia sp. Ac-20392; assembly: GCF_017104585.1. Lineage (NCBI taxonomy): Bacteria > Pseudomonadati > Pseudomonadota > Betaproteobacteria > Burkholderiales > Burkholderiaceae > Burkholderia > Burkholderia sp. Ac-20392. Next base: position 47,751 of record NZ_JAAGPB010000017.1, on the reverse strand, counting down.
GCCTCCTCGAACAGGCAGTCGTAGTCGGTGACGAGCAGATACGCGTCCGGCGTCTCGAACTGGCGAAGCAGCACATAGCCGGAAACAGTGAGGCCGGAACGTTCGCCATTCACGAGCACATGCGTGCGTGACGGCCACGCTTCATAAGGACCATCGTGCGTTTCGAGCGTGAAGCGCTCGATCGGCTTCATCGCCGGGCCGGTTGGCGAAGGGCTCGTTCCCGAGGCATCGCCGCGTCAGTTCGCGGCCTTGCGATACAGCGCGACGTACCCCGCGAGCATCAGCAGCAGCGACCCGCTGACGCGGTTCAGCCACTTCTCCCCCGCCGCCTTCCACACACGCACCGAATGCACGCCGAGCAGCGCATAGCCGGTCATCCCGACGACGTCGATCGCGACGATCGTCGCCGCGAGGATCGCGTACTGCGGCGCGATCGCGTGCGACCGGTCGACGAACTGCGGCAGCAGCGCGGACATGAACAGGTAGTACTTCGGGTTGCTCATCGCAACGAAAAAGCTCCTCAGGAACGCGGTCCGGCGATCGGGCGTCGCGTGATCGAGCGCCTGCGCAGCGGCAGAACCGCCGGACGACAGCAGCATCCGCACACCGACATAGGCGAGCCACGCAGCGCCGGCCAGTTTCAGCGTGACGAATGCCGTTTCCGACGCGTCGAGCAGCATCCCGAGACCGAACCCGACCAGCGCGACGAGCACGACATCGGCCGTGACGGCGCCGAGCATGCCGACCATCGCGTGACGCAATCCGTACCGCGAGCCGTTGCTCATTGCGAGCAACACCGTCGGGCCGGGCGTCGCAACGCCGACGGACAGGATCAGGGCAAAAGCGAGCAAGGCGGACAGCGACATGGCGTGGCGTTCCTTCTGAAGGGAGCGTGCGGACGGGATGGCGTCGCCGTCTTCAACCACGCGGGGCGCTGCCGGCGCGCACTCATCATGACGACGAATTCGAGCGGCTCATGATCGCACGTTCGTCCCGATGTCCGCTCGGCGGCCATGTGACCTCGATCCGGCACGGCATTCGACCGCCATCCCAGATAGTGAGCGATCATTTTCGTAAACGACAATGATTCTCGTTTACGTTAGACTCCGCCCCTCGATAAAAAAACGTCCGCGACTGCACGGACGCATCACCCCGCCCGGATTCCGACTTGCCGCCCTGGGATGGATTACCGACCACACCCGATTTGCGTCCCATGTCGACACTTTCGTTACCCGCCCGGCGTCTCACGCCGATTGCCTTCGGCATTGCGCTGACCTGCGCGCTCGCTACCTCGGCGCAGGCCCAGCAGGCCCCGTCCGCCGCCACTGTCGCGCCCGACACGTCCGTGCTGCCGTCGATCAACGTCACGGGCGCCGCCGAGCCGCTGCCCGGCGACCTCGCGCCGACCTACGCGGGCGGCCAGGTCGCGCGCGGTGCGGATTACGGCGTACTCGGCCGGCAAAAGGCGAGCGACGTGCCGTTCAGCATGACCACCTACACGTCGAAGCTGATCGAAGACCAGCAGGCACGCACCCTTGCCGACGTGCTCGACAACGATCCGGCCGTGCGCAGCGCGTCCGGTTACGGCAACTTCTCGCAGGTATTCATCATCCGCGGCTTCCAGCTCGCCGGCGACGACGTCTCGCTGAACGGCCTGTACGGCGTCACGCCGCGACAGCTCGTCCAGACCGAGGCGATCGAACGCGTCGACGTGCTCAAGGGCGCGAATGCCTTCCTGAGCGGCGCGTCGCCGAACGGCTCCGCGGTTGGCGGCGGCGTGAACCTGCAGTTGAAGCGCGCGGACGACAAACCGCTCACGCGCGTCACCGTCGACGGCTCGGTGTCCGGCTCGATCGGCACGCACGTCGACGTCGGCCGCCGCTTCGGCAGCGAGGGCCAGTTCGGCGTGCGTGTGAACCAGTCGATCGGCGGCGGCGACACGGCCGTCAGCGACGAGCGCCACCGCAACAACGTGACGGCCGTATCGCTCGACTGGCGCGGCGACAAGCTGCGCCTGTACGGCGACTTCCTGTATCAGCGCGAACGGATCGACAACGGCCGCCCCGTCGTGCTGGTCAGTGGTAGCCAGGTGCCGGCCGTGCCGTCCGCGACGCACAACTACGCGCAGCCGTGGAGCTTCAGCGAGCTCGAGGATACGGTCGGGATCGTGCGCGCCGAATACGATTTCCTGCCCGCATGGACTGCCTATGTGTCGGCCGGCGCCCGACATACGAACGAGCACGGCGACTACTACACGCCGACCTACTCGTCGTCCGGCACGACCGGCTCGCGTCTGAGCGTGCCGCACAAGGAGGATGCCCAATCGGCCGAAGCCGGTGTGCGCGGCCGCTTCACGACCGGCCCCGTGTCGCACTTCGTGACGGCCGGCGCATCGTTCATTCGCATCGACAGCCAGTCTGCGTACACGATGTCGAGTGCGTTCCCGACGACGCTCTACGATCCCGCGCCGGTCACGTTCCCGCCGACCGCCTATGCGGGCGGCGACATGAGCGATCCGGGCACGGTCACCAAGACCTGGCTGCGCAGCGTCGCGGTGTCCGACACGCTCGGCTTCCTCGGCGACCGCGTGCTGTTCACGATCGGCGCGCGCCGCCAGTCGATCTCCGTCGACAATTTCGACTACACGGGCGCGGTGTCGTCGACGTACAGCGACGCGATCACGACGCCCGTGTTCGGTCTCGTCGTCAAGCCGTGGCAGAACGTATCGATCTACGCGAACCGCAGCGAGGCGCTCGCGCAGGGCGAAATCGCGCCGAACACCGCGCGCAATGCGGGCCAGTCGCTGTCGCCGTTCCGGTCGAAGCAGGTCGAGGCCGGCATCCGCTACGACACCAGCAAGTACGGTGCGTCGCTCGCGCTGTTCCAGATCGAGAAGCCGATGGCGTACACCGATCCGACGTCGAACCTGTTCGGCGCCAATGGCACACAACGACACCGTGGCGTGGAAACTGCCGTGTTCGGTGAACCGTGGAAAGGCGTCCGGCTGATCGCGGGCGCGACGTACATCAACGCGACGCTGCAGAACACGGCGGGCGGCGCGAACGATGGCAACCGGCCGATCGGCGTGCCGTCGTTCCTGCTCAACGCGGGCGCCGAATACGACGTGCCGATGCTGCGCGGCCTCACGCTGACCGCACGCTGGATCCACACGGGCCCGCAGTACGTGGACGTCGCGAACACGGCGTCGATCCAGGCATGGGACCGCTATGATCTCGGTGCGCGCTACGCGACGGAACTGTTCGGCCGAAAGACGACGTTCCGTGCGACCGTGCGCAATGTCACGAACAAGTCGTACTGGTCGTCGACGACCGGCGGGTACCTGACACAAGGCGATCCGCGTTCGGTGTGGCTGTCGATGACGACGGATTTTTGACGATCGCGGAATGGAGTGGCGGGCTGCCGCCAGAGTTTGCTATACTCTCGGTCTTCCGGAGAGATGGATGAGTGGTTTAAGTCGCACGCCTGGAAAGCGTGTATAGGTTAATCGCCTATCGGGGGTTCGAATCCCCCTCTCTCCGCCAGAATGAATGAAAAAGCCCCGCAGAATCAATGATCTGCGGGGCTTTTTGTTTTTTGATCCATCATGCGCCCCATCATCAGGCCAAAACTCGGCCGGGTCACGGAACTGCATAGCCTCTCATACCCACAGTAGTTGCTCGTTCCCACTACGTCACGCGCAATGAACTACGGCTCACCGTCAAGTTCGGTAGCAGCGCAAACCTGACAACAGTTTGTGCCACAACGTATCCCCGGATACCCACGTGCGCCGAGCCGCAGTGGAAGCTTGGTGGACGAGGCTCGGAATGCGGCGACAACAGCCCATTGACGTGCCGCTGCAAAAATACCGTCAGCGCCCTATCTTCCAGCATGGGTTGCTGCCGTCAATCCGTCGTTTCCAATCAAGCCGAATGCGCACGGATTGCAGCCTGCTCAAAACTGAGCCGTCACCTGAAATCCAACCGTCACGCGCGCAGTCGGAAAGCCGGACGGTTTGTAGACCGGGGTTCCTGCGAACAGGTCATAGCCGTAGCCACCGAAACGCGTTGCTACGCTACCCTTGACGCCGATCACTGCACCGGCCAACTGTGTGCCGACCAGCGCAACGGGCTGTGGTCCCCATACGCGACCGTAATCGAGTCCCGCGTAGACCATCTGCCCTGTCTGGCCGATCGGCATCTGCAACTCGTTACGCCAGTAGAGCCCGCGCGCCGCCGCCAGCATCGTTTCACCGTCGAAACCGCGAACTGTGTAGCGGCTGCCGATGGTCAGGTCATCGATGTAATACAGCGAGTTCCCCGTATATTGACCGTGAATGCTCGTCACGTATCGGAACGGCTGCTTCGCGATCGCAAACGGTACCGACAGGTTCGCATCGAGTACTGCCATCTTGAAGCGATAAGTCGGATCGCCACCGGCAGCGAGTATGTCGTCCTGCGCGCCCAAACCGCCGATGCCCTGACGATAGGCCAGCGTGCCGTCGAACTGCGCACCGTCAAAGTAGTGGCGATCGGTCAGGCCAAGTTCGATGATCGTATTGTTGCGCCGTTGCTGCGTGATTTCCGTGTCTTCGATGAAGCTTTCGCCGAAGCGGCGAGACAGACGGACGTACCCGCCGAACACATCGTTCTGACTGCGCAGCAGCACGCGCGCAAGTTTGAAATCTATCGTCTTCGAATTGCCGCTCGCTACGAACGTCTGATTTACACCGGCAATCTGCTGATAGTAGGTGTTCGTGTACGCCGCAATCGTGGCGGTCCAATAGCCCCACGGAATCGAATAGAAGCCGTTCCAGCCGTGTGAACCAAGGCGCTTGTCACCGAATTCGAGGTCTTGGCTGACGCCGACGTTGAACATATCGTTCAAGCCGAGCGGGTTGTCGATACCGATGGACAGATTGCCTTGCAGCTTGCCGGTGGCGCGCGTACCAGAGTTGTCAATCGACGCGACGACCGTCCACGGCTTGACGCGCTTCACGTCCAGTACAACATCGCTTTCGCCCGGCACGTCTGCCGGCACAATTTGCATCGATACGTCCTGACTGGTGACGCGCTTCATTTGCTCCAGACCTTGTTCGAGGTCACGCAGGTTCAGCAGGTCGCCGTCGCGCGTCGGAAATGCAGTCTTCCATGTGCCACGCAATTTCTCGTCGGCGAAGCGAACGTGCCGGATCGTGCCGGGTACCAACGCAAGCTTCAACGTTCCCGTCGCCAAGTCTTGTTCCGGCAGTAGGACGCGCGTTGTGATGTAGCCGCGCGCCAAGATCGCCCGAGACAGCCCCTTGACGATCGTATCGACGCCTTGCTTGCCGACGCACTGCCCGGCGTAGTGCGCGAGCCATTCGCGGGCGAAGGCGAAGCGATCCATCGGCAACGCGGATGCACCGATTACCTTCGCGGAATCGGGCAAAGAATCCGGGACGTCAAGCGCGAAACGATCGATAGGGAAACACGGCTGCTCGCTCGGCAGCGCCGGATAAGTTTCGACGCGCGGCACTTCTGAGCGAACAGACGGGGCGCGCACGGTAGCGTCGCGCTGCTGTGCATCGCGTTGCTGCTGCGCTTGTCGATCCTGTTCCGCGTTCGCGCGTGCGGCGGCGGCTCGATCTTCAGGCGTAGGAGCCTGCTGTGCATGCACCCCGAGTGACACCATGGCAGTGATGGGAAAAGCAATCAACCCCGCATATATTTTCATTGTCTAAATCGAACCGCAATCAAAATTAAATTCTGAAATCCCGTATGGAGTACCATATTCGGCGATTGACTTAAAAATATTTGAACCGGCCTCCGAAATTACCTCTGACATATACATAGATTTCTCATGGTTAACGTATGAGATGTATGCAATATGCCCGATCACCATCGTTATAAATATAAGCGCATTGAGGCCGGAAGGATCGCCATTAAATACGGCCTCCTGCATCCACGGATTCCCTCTTCCATCAGCATCAAGGTAGGTGGCCAAGCTTTCCGGCGTAACAGGCTTCCCATCCAGCCAATCTTTACATGCTGCTAAAGCTTGCTCGCACGCCTTAAAGCTTTGAGGATGCGACGCCCTGATAGTCTCATTCGCGCGGCCAGCGACCTCAAGCAAGGCGGAAGCTCTTTTCTCCCACGGCATGGCTATCAGCGCATTCACGAAATCAGCCAATAATTTTTACTCCAGACCGAAAGTCAGGTTTATCTATTCGATAACCAAACCTCTATTATCCACTCAGCAAGATCGGTCCACGACTCAGTCGTGACCCCATCCGGCGACCAAAACCGTACTCTCCCGTCAGGAGTGATGCAGTAATAATCACCGTTATCCTCGCAGATCGGAAGCCAATCGGAGGGCAAGCCAACTTGACGCGCCCTTTGAGTGGCCGCTGTCAATTCGCAGCGGTCTTCCTTGCTGCCGGTAACTACCAGTGGCTCTAGGACTCCAAAAAAGATGGTGCTCGCATGCGTTAAAAAATATTTGTAATCATCAGAAAACAAAAATCCAATTTCATTCTCGCATTCCGATATTAAATGATCGTCAGGCGCAGGCAAGTTGATGCGCCGCCCTCCAGACAACTCTATTAGCTCACCAATGACAACTCTCAATTCACCGCTCATCAAGCCCCCCCAAAATCTTTGGCACTATTTTCCAGCCAATCGATCTCCACGAATTTAATTGAGGGTGAAACCACACCTGCAATTGGAAAGCCTACCAATCTATTTTATATTTTAACTCACATACGAACAATCACTTAATCTGACACTTCGATTGGGCCGCACTCCATACGCGCTCAAACTCAGACCCATTTATTTCAATTGGTTTAAATTGACTGTCGCTAGAGATCTCATCCAACGATGGAATCGGCTCCTTACTTAGTCCAGAACCGCCTGCCGATTCCAATTGACAGGCGTAGCCCATCCGGCCATCGGCGTACACTTCAACCTTACGTATTTCCCAACGCCCTTCATCAAGCTCGCTGTAAATAATAATTGGCTCACTGGGGATTGAGTGAATCCATTTTACGCAATTGTAATTCATCATTTTGGCACTTTTCCGCTACCCGCGATTGCCGACACACTGGCCTGCGTAGTGGGCGAGCCATTCACGCGCGGTGGCGAAGCGATCCATTGGCAAGGCGGATGCTCCGATCGCCTTCGCGGAATCGGACAGCGAATCCGGTACATCAAGCTCGAACCGATCGACACGGAAACACGGCTGTTCGCTCGGTATCGCGGGATACGTTTCGACCTGCGGCACTTCCGACCGAACAGACGGGGCGCGCACGGTAGCGTCGCGCTGCTTTGTTGCTGCGCTTGTCGATCCTGTTCCGCGTTCGCGCGTGCGGCGGCTGCACGATCTTCGCCCGTGGGAGCTTGCTCTGCGTGTACTGCGAACGAAGCCAAGGCCATAATCGGCAAGGTCGTCAGCCGCATAGGTATTTTCATTATTTACCATTCCCGCAGCGTTATTTTTTGGTTCAACACTTAATTTGATTTGCAATTCAATTTCTCAATCATCCTTTAAATTCTTTAGAAATTCCGGGTCCACCCAAACATTCTTAACTCGGGCCGGGTCGAGATAAACCTCTTCAACCTTGAAAGGGCGAAGGGAATCCAAAAACACAATCAATGAATTCCCAATCTTCGACAAAGCCTCATATCCGGGAACCTCATGATCCCAGAAATAAATACATCCATAATCACCATCATGCAGGGATATACAAACATAGTTCCCGCCTTCCGCGTGAGCAAATGGGAAGTATCCCGAAACCTCGGTTTGCTCCATATAACCGATATTTCTATAAATTTCATTAAATGGAATAAATTGGCTAATTCCAGCGCCGCCTCCACCCGGAATATCGAATGCATTCGAGTCAAAATAAGCCCCGTTGAATTTTTTCAGAATTTCTATATATTCAGGTGGAAGTACCCTTCCAATTTTGCGCTCGACCTTGGCAATATCTTCAAGTGTCGGCGCGGTCAATGCTTTGCGAGTATTGATAATCATCATTTAGCTCCTGGTGGCGGCTTGAGAACAGCAGTGCCGCCGGTATGGCGAATCGCGTCATGCAGGTCTTGCGGAATCAGCAGCATCGTCTCGGCATTTTCGACGTGATGCCATACATATCCACTGGGCGTCTTGTTAAAGCCTGCCGCCTGATTTGAGAGTGCAGCATCCTTATTGTAGTCCCCGGTCAAATCGACGACATCGACTTGCGCCTTCGCGTACGGAGAAAAGTCGGGGAATCCCTGTGAGTTGAACTTGACACCTTGTGGATACTTCTGCTGAATCTCGGGCGGCAGCTTGTCCATTGGGAACTGCTGATCCGCGTATTTGCTATTGATAGGGTAACGCCCGTTAATCAGGGGCAATCCATTGCGCCCCACGCCTGTAATGGCCGCCGCCACACCGTAACCAGCGGCCGGCGACGCTCCGATGCCAAGTTCGGCAACCAACTCCGACCCTTGCAACGACTTGAGCGCATCCATACCAGCATAGCGCGTGTAGCTCTGAAGTGCAGCGGTACGCAAGGAAATCAGATTGGTGTCGGACGACTTGAGGTTGAGCAATTCGTCCATCTCGGCGGCTGACAGACTACCGGTGTCCCGAAGCTTCTGTTGGAGCTGATTTTCGCGTGCACCGTATTCGACTTGCTGCTCGCGAAGATCAGTGAGCACGGCCTTGCAAGCGTCCGCGCTGGCGCAGTCCTTCACCTTTGCTTCGTTGGTGTCCCAAAGCTTGCCGTATTCCTGTTTGACCTTCTGATTACATGCAGCCGGGTCCGCCGCAGTCGAACAACTGATCTTCGCCAACGACCGGGCCGTCTGCTGCGGTTGCGTGAGGAAGTTGTTTTCGACTTCTGTTTGACCAGCCGTTGTAGTAGTCGCGGCATTCAGGCCACCTGCACTCGCAACGCCCGCGACGATGCTGGAAATCAGGTTCCCCTTCGCTTGCTTTTCTGTTGCGGTCTCGTTCGGACTATCGGTGAACAGGTTACTCAACAGACTCGATGTAGCAGCGCCCATCGCACCAGCCCCGCAACTTTGATTGCTCGCGGCGGCACCCGCACAGGCAACAATCGCATGCATTGCGGCGTGCAGGGGACTGCCTTCCGTGACCGCACCTGTCTTGACGAGATCGCCAATGTAGGAAGCGCCTTGTTGTTGCAGATAGTTCACGACGCCGGTCTGAACAAACTGACCGCCGCTACCCGTCACGTTGCCGCCAGCTGCCGCAGTCAGCGCCGACAGGACCTGTCGATACGTTCCGCCCGGCCCCCAATCTGCCATTAACTGATCGGCTTTTTGCTGTGCGGCCGCTCGCTGTTCTGGCGTCAAATCAAGATTTTTCGATGCCGCCTTTGCCGCATCCGCTTCCTTCAGTCGGTTATCGACAAACGTGCCGACCTGATTGATGAACTGGCTCGTAATATCGAACCCGGCCTGTACCTTGTCCTTGTCGAAGATCGGCGCAAGCGCACCGCCGGTATTCGACGTGTCCCGGTTGACACTCGCGACAGTCTCGTCGGCTGTCTTGCCGGTGAGCTGCTGTTGCTTGGTGCTGTCAGTGATCTTGAGCGACCCGCCACTGATCCCGCTACGCGTGGTTGAATTCGCGTCGCCGGATGCACTCAGTGCAATCGGCGGGGTAGCGGAGAATCCGCCGCGATCCGGCAGGTTGGTTCCCGCCACCGGGTTGACGTTGTCCGCCGTACCTTTCTGGTTCTTACCGATACCGCCGCCATAACCGCCCGAAATCCCGAGCGACGACGCATCATAAGACGCGTGATTCTGAATGTCGCTCGTCGTCAGCGTGGCCGTCGTCAGGCTGTTCAAGCCGCCCTGTACGGCCTTGTCGTTACTCGCAATGACACTGCCTTTGAGGTCGGTGTTGCCCTTCACGTCAACCTGATAGCCGCCGTCGCCCGCCTTGATACCCGACTGTTCCGTAACCGACGCGTAGTCGCTGTTCATCTTCTGCTGACTGATGTTACCGGATACGCTCGATGGGCCGGCACACAACGGCGGAACGCATACGCTGACCGACACCCCCGCGCCTTGTTGCTTGGAATTGTAATGGTCGGTGTCCTGCAAACTTTCGACGTTCAGATTGCCGCCCACATTCGCGACGACCTGCTTACCCGACGCAACCGCTCCTTTCAGGTTCGTGTCGCCACCGGATTGAATCTCGAGCGTATCGCCCGCCGTGACATGCGTATTCGTCCACGAGGTCGAATTACCGTCCGAATTCCCCCGATTGCCCGCGACGCCAGCCGTAAATGCAATGCCGCTCTGCTTACCGCCTCCGATCGACACACCGACACCAAAGCTTCCGCCACTGTTTGTCGAGGACTGGCTGCTCGTATTTTCCGCCGCTTGAAGATTCACCTTGCCGTCTGCGGCGAGTTTCGAATTGCCGCCCGCCGAAATCGTGCTGCCGATCACATCGATGTTACTGTCCGCGCCCGCACCGGTTGCGTTGATGGTCACGTCTCGACCGGCCGATACCGTGCTACCGACCGCCGTACTTGCCTGTGACTGCGACTGGTTGTCGCTCTTGCTCGCACCCAGCGAAATATTGATGCCAACGGTCTTGCCAAGCGCCGATGGATCGCCACCACCCGTTGCGTCGTAGGCATTCTTTGCGGCAAGGCCGGTCGTTGCCGCAGCCAACGCGGTGAGTCGCGCGTCGCCCTTGGTCTTCCCGGCGGCTTCGACCATCTGTCTGCCAGTCTGCGCCAAGGCGATGACGGGGCTTGTCACACCGACAGTCACACCGGCCTGTCGGTACTGCTGCTGTTCCGCCTGACTCATCGTGTCGTAAGCGGAATCGATCGTGACGGACTTCCCGCCAAGCGACATATCGTTGCCCGCGTGCAGAGTGCTGCCCGTCGCGTGCAGGTTGTTGCCGGCGGTCACATTCAGATTACCGTTTACCGACCCGACCATGCTGCCGGTGTTGGTCACTTCGGTCGAATGCTGCTGATCCGTCATCGACCGCGTGCCGATCGTGACCGACATGCCGCCGTTCGACAACAAGCCCGAATCCTTTTTCTCGAAGCTGTTGGCCGACTGCACTGTGTTCTGCGATGTCGTGATCTTCACATCGCCCAGCGCCTTCAAGTTCACATCGTTGGTCCCGACAACGTTGCTGCCCTGAATCGTCAGGTCGCGGCCGGATTGAACGTTGACGGTATCGCCCGACACCGTGCTTGCCATGCCGATATTCGCGCGCGTGTCGTGCGATTCCTTCGTGGTCGAACCCGACACGAAACTGCCGCGCTTCGTCTGGACGTTCTGATAGCTGTCGTGTTCTTCACGCGCCTCGTTGATCGTCACGTTGCCGCCGCCTGCGATCGCCACGCCGCCCGGTGTCGCACTGTTGGTGCCGGACGTGACCGACGAACCGGTCAGGGTCACGTTGCCTTTCGATGCATCCGTCGCGCTGATCGCAGCCAGCGTCGCGTTCTGTCCTGCCGAGAAGGTCGTACCGACAGCAGTCTGGTCGTAGTTGTGATCGACTTCCTTGCGCGCACGACCGTCGACCGCAACGTTGTCCAGACGATGTTCGTCCGTAACCGTTGTCGCCGTGAGATTGCCGCCCGCGATGGCCGACAAATCTTTGCCGGCCGAAACGGTCGCGCCCTTGAGCGTCGTATCGTTGCCGCTTTGCATCGCCAAGCTACCACCAGCGGCAATGCCGCTCGTGACGTTCTTCGTCGTGGATTCTTCCCAATGATGCTGATCGTTCAGATACAGCGATTGATTCGTCGTGGATTGAACGGTGTCGACGTTGATATCGCGGCCTGCCGTGACCAGCGCATCGCTGCCGGCCGACAGATTCGCGCCGTGAAGCGTGAGGTCGCGACCGGCTTCAACGGACAAGTCGCCCGTTGCGGCGATCGTGCCTTGCTGGCCGATCAAGCTTGTGTTGGCCTTGCTTGCGCCCGAAGCGCCAGTCGCGCCCACGGCGTCAACCAGCGTCGTGTTGACGATGTCCCGCCCGGCCGACACCGCTACGCGGTTACCGGTAATCATGCCCGACGCATTCACGACATCATTGGACGCAACAACCTGCGTCGTGCCGTTCGTGCTGTCGCTCGAAATCGTGCCGCCGCGATTCAGGATATCGGTCGCGGAGATAACGGTCTTCGTACCGCCCTTGATGACGCCCGAATTGGTCGTGCTGCCGATCGTATGAATTTCCACGTCATCGGCCGCGATCAAGCCGCCGGTCGGTTGCAGGTCGTTCGCATGCGTTTGTGACATGTAGACGACCGGGGCCAGCACGTGCGTCGTGCTGCCGTCAGGCAAAGTGACGGCCTGGTCGACCAGCCACACGATATCGCTCGTCAGCGCATCCATTTGCGCAGCCGTCAGCGCCATGCCGGGCACCAAACCGAATTCCTTGGCGTAGTTCACGCCGTTCGTCATCAGCGCTCGATACTCGTCTTCAGCACTCGCATAGCCCGGCAGGAAAGTGCGCCCCGTCAATTGCGTGACCTGGTTGCGCACCATCTGCTGTTCATACATCCCGTCGCCCAAGCGCTTTTCGATGCTCGCGGGATTCAGGTTCAGCTGGCCGAGCATGTAGTCGCTCGAAATGAAGTTCGTATAGCTCGTCAAACGCGGATCGGTGACGACCAGATAAGGTTGGCCCGGTGCGGAATGAATCGAGTACATGCCGCTGGTCGGCAACGTGATCGACAAAGCACCGGTTGCACTGGCGACCGATTGCAGCGCAGGGACCGTCGTCGCGCCGCTGGCCGTGCCGACCTTGGTCAATTGGCCGCCCGATGCGCCCGCCACCGTAGCAGGCGTGCTGCCCGACACGCCGCCGTTGTTCTGGTTCGCGCCGAGCGTGCCGCCAGTCGCGCCGGTCGCGGAATTTTGCGCGGCGACGTTTTGGTTATTGACGCTCTGGCCGCTGATCGATACCGACTGGTTCGCGATGATCGTGCCGCCCGTGCCGCCGATTGCGACCGGCGCATACACCACGGGCGGCTCGATGATCGTGCCTCGATCCTGCGTCGTGTTTTCGTTCCACGCATACATCGACACGATATTGTCGGTCTGATACTGATACAGGGTTTGACCGACGTTGTTGACCACCGTACCGCCGTAACTGCCACTGCCCACGGAGCCGTTTTGCTGCGTGCTGCCAATTTGGATCGACTTGCCGGCCGTGATTGCGCTGTAGTCGTTGTTGATCGTGCCGACGTTCGCCATCGTGATACTGCCGCCCGCGACGAGCTGCGCCTGCGGCGTCTGGCTCGTCACCTTGTCTTGCTGAATCGTAGACGTCGTATCGCGCCAGATTTCAACGCGCTGATAGCCGTTATGGCCGTCGCTGCGCGTGGTGTATTCCGTGTTGGGCACGTAGTTGATGTGCGGATCGTAGCCGGCCCAATACACCGCCGTCACGCTGCCATCGCCGTTCACAGTCAGCGTGTTGTAGTACAGCGTTTGCTGTTGCCCGTTGACGTTCACGACCAGTACGCGATCAACAGGATTGGTCCCGTTCGATTGGGACACAACCTGACTCGCAGAGTATGTCGCCGTCTGCGGTGTCTTGTACGGACCTGACCACGTTGCATACGAACACACACCGTGGTTTGGCGCGGCATTTCCGGTCGGACAACCGATGAACTGCTGTCGCTTCGTTTGGTGCGTGGTCGTTGTGTCGGTCGTCTCGGTCGCGACGGTCGGTGCGGGACGCGAATTGGTGAACGTGCCAGCGGCGAGTTCGATATTGCCTTGCGCTTCGATCGTGGACTGATCGTTCAGGACATTCTGCGTACGGTTGGCAAGCAAGCCGCTCGCGTCGCGCTGACCGTTCGCCGCGATATTGATATCGCCGACGCTGAACAGGTTCGCGCCGCCCGTATTCAACAACTGATTCGTTGCGTACAGGTTCAATTGGTTGGCTGCGGCAAAGACGGCGGCGGCCCCGGTGTTCGTGATCGTGTTGGCGTTCGCCGTGACGTTGGCACCGATCACGGTCCCGGTGTTGTTCAGCGTCGTGCTGTTGGTTGCGACCGAATCACCTTCGATGCGGCCGGCGTTATCGATCGTGCCACCCTTTGCATTGACTGTCGTCGTCGCGGAATTCAAATCCGCGCCGCTCTGGTTGTCGACGTTTGCGGCGCTCACCGTGAGCGCGCCATTCGCGTCCAGCACACCTTGGTTCGTCAGCTTGCCCGACGTGGTGAAACTCAGGTCACCATTCGCATGCAGCCTGTTCGCGGCTGTCTGCGTGTAGTCGCTCGCGAGCGTAATCGTGCCATTGCGGCCGGCGATGACGGAGCCGTCACCGGACAACGTACCGGCGTTCAGTGTCAGGTCCTGATCGCTACCGATCGCGCCACCCGAATTCGACAACGTACCCGTCTGGATCGCAATACTGCCGCCACTGCCGGCGTCGTTGCCGATCCTGCCGGACGTGTCGTCAATCGATGCAGCGGTCAACGCCAAGACGCCGTTTGCGCGCACAGACCCGTTCGAATTTGAGAGGGCAGCGTTCGCGCCGTTCAGCGTCAGATTATTCGCGGCCGACAAAGTGCCGCCGGCATTGTTCGCGTTACTGGCGACGTTCAGCGTGAGGTTGTGGCCGGCCAGCGTCTGACCGCCTTGCGCATTGGTTAGCGTCTGCGCCGTCAACGTCACATCACCGTTGCCACCGATCGTACCAGCGCCGGCTTTGCCGGACGCATCGGTGTTCGTGATCGACGCGCCGCCGTTGATCGTCGTTGCGCCCGTTCCGATATTCGCCACGCGACCATCGCTGTTGTCGATGCTCGTCCCGGACAGTTGGAGCGTCGCCGTCGCGCTGTTCGCCTCGATTTGCCCGCCGCTATTGAGCACTGCGCCAAGCGCCGCGACCTTCAGGTTTCCGTTCGATTGAATCAGGCCGGCGGCATTTCCGAGCTGGCCGTTCGACTGCACCGACAGCGATTGTGCTGCCAGCAAAGAACCGTTCGAATTGTCGATCGTGCCGCCCGAAACCGACACATCACCGTTGCCGCCGATCGTGCCGCTTGCTGTGTTGGTCAACGCGTTCGCCGTCGTGACGGACAGCGCATCCGTGCCGAGCGCCTTAACGGCACCGCCGTCGTTGGCCAAGCTGTCGGCCGAAAGCGTCAGCGCGTGGCTCGACTCGATCGCACCGGTTTTGTTGTTGACCGCTCCTTGCGAATTGATCGTTACGCTGTCGGCACCGATGTATCCGGCTGTGCTGTTATCGAGCGATTGCACGCCGAGCGTGGCCTGCCGCTGCGCCGACAACGTACCTGCTTGGTTCGATAGGGCAGCAGCGGTCAGCGCGAGCGCACCGTTGGTCGCGATGGAACCATGATTGCTCGACAACGCCCCTGTTTTGATGGTCAGCGTGCCGCTGCCCGCGTGCGCGATCGTGCCTTGGTCGTTCGTGAGCGATCCGGACGTGATCGCCAAATCCGAGCCATTGCTCTGTAATTTGCCAGACGTGTTGTCAATGGCGTTCGTGACTGCGATGGTTGTTGCGCCGGTTCCCGTCTGCAAAACGGTGCCGCCATGATTGACCAGATCGCTTGCCGACACGGCGAGTTGGTCCGCTTCTATTGCGCCACCGCTATTCTCGATCGTGCCTTGCGCATGCAAGTCAACGTTGGCGGCATTCACGGTACCGCTGGAACGATTGTCCAGTGACTGTACGGTAAGCGAGGCTTGCCGCTGCGCGGCAATCGTTCCCGCCTGATTCGAAACGGCGCCGGCTTGCACATTCATCGCGCCATTGGTCGCGATCGAGCCGCCTTGGTTCGATAACGCACCGGTTCCGATGGTCAACATCCCGCTGCCGGCATGCGCGATTTTGCCGTGATCGTTAATCAGCGTCGCGGGTGTCAGACTCAGATCGGCGCTGTTCGTCTGTACCGTGCCTGAACTATTGTCGAGCGTGCCGGAAACCGCGATCGTGGTCGGGTTCATGCCGGTCTGCGTGATCACGCCTGAGCGGTTCGCAAGATCGGTTGCCGACAACGACAGCTGGCTGCCCTGTATCGAACCGGAACTATTGTCCAGATTGGCCGCGCGAACGTTTGCTAACGCGCCGGCAGAAATGCTGCCGGATGCGTTAGCCAGGCGCGCGCCTGCATCGATCGACGCGTTCTGTCCGGCCGTCAGTGTGCCGCTGCCGTTGTCCACGGATTGCGCACCGACGGTCAAATCGGTTGCGGCGCTGATCAATCCTTGGTTTGCGATGCTGCCGGCCTGTACCGATACGTTGCCGTCACCGCCAATCACGCCGCCTTGCGCGCCGTTCGCGGTCGTCCCCGCTGCGTTCGTGAGCTGGCCGCTCATCGTGATCGACAGACCATCGCTGTTCAGGGACGTTACGCGTCCGGCGGTATTCTGAAGGGAAGCGCCGACCATCTTCATTTGGCCTGCGCTCTGGATGATGCCTTGCTGATTGGCGATCGCCCCGCCCTCGACGTCGGCAGTGTTCTGCGACACGAGCGTGCCGGCCTGATTCGAAATCGCACCCGACGCGTGCACGGTCAACGGGCCTTGCGACGACACCGTGCCGCCTTGGTTCGATACGCTGCCTGCAGTCAGCGTGGCACCGCTTTGGCTGGAAAGGTTGCCGTGATCGTTGACGATCGCGCCCGCTGCAGTCGCACTCAATGCACCCTGTGCGCTCGTCGTCGCGTTCGACAGATTGATATCACCCGCTGTCGCGTTCACATCCAGCGCGCCGTTCGTCGCTGTCTTGCTGCCGGCCAGATTGACGCCGTAGCCGCGCAACGCCGTGTTACCGCCCGCGATGTTCTGACCGGTCGCGTTCAACTGGCCGGTCGTCGTGATTTGCAGGTCAGCAGATTGCGTGACCGCGCCGTTGCTATCCACGCCCGCGCCAATACCGCCGGTCGAGTTCAGCGAGCCTGCATTGATGCCGACATCGTGCTGCGCGGCGAGTGTGCCGCTATTCGTCATGTCCGCACCGGTACTCATCGACACGGATTGCTGGCTGTAGGTCGTGCCGTTGTTGTCGATACCACCGCCGGCCGACACAGCCACGTTGCCAAGCGAACTGATCTTGCCGGACTGCACCAGCCGACCATCGGTCGTCAGCGTCATCCCGGCGGCGTCCGCCGAAAGCGTGCCGGCGTTCTGAACACCCACCGCGCTCCCTGAACTGACGAGAAAGATGCGATTGCTGTACATACCGCCGAGTTGGCCGACGTCGATGGCAACCGCCGGGGCCGCGCCATCACCCTGAATCGGCGTCGCCGCAAGCGTGTCGTGATTAACTTGATTTGAACCGGCGATTACGTTGAGATTTTTCGCGTAAATGGCAGCATTTGCCTGCACTGCACGAGCGATAATGTCGACCTGATCGATATTGGCTGCATTCAGCCCCGATCCGGACACCGTGACAAGCCCGCGATTGACATTGAAGCCGGCTACAGAGCCATCCGCACCATAATACGGCACACCAGTTGTCAATACAGCGCGCGAGGTATTAATAAACCCTCCGCCGTCGATCTGCAAACCGGCCGGATTGCTTATGATGACTTCGGCTTTTTGGCCCGCCACCTCGACGAAACCGCGAATCGAGCTTGGGTTATTGCTGTTGACTTGGTTGACGATGATCCGCGCGGCATCGTTCGGCCCGAAATTCGGGTTGCCGTTGATCATGCCCGCTTGCTGTGTGTTGACAATAGTGGGCGAATTATTGAGAATCGCGCCGGGCTTTTGTACATCAAATTGATTGTACGTATTTAATGAAACGCCTGCGCTTCCCGGCTTATTGATGTTGACTTGCGGCAATCCATTTTGCGTTTGGATCACTGAAGGTGCATGCGCGCCACCGCCCACAATCTGCGCATTCGCCCACATTGGCGTAGCACCTGCCGCGACCAATACCGCGAATGCCGCGTGACGCAGTGCGAAACTCGCCAGCACGCTTGATACCCGGCTATCGCCCCCGCACACAGCCTCACCAACCTTCCCCGTTGCATGAGCAGTCTCTTCGACTGCTACCAACATGCCGCGCACGCGACTATACACAACCCGATAGCGATTTTTATTCATTCTTCGTCCGACGCAAATCGCGTCGTTGCTTCCATTTTTGGTTGGAATCGACATCCGGTTGAACCGGTTGTCGCTGCGCGCAGCCACGGTCGGTACTGCGCAGGATTCGCAAAGGTTTACACGGCTCTGCTGTGCGCTCCTACATCACAGCGCACACGCAATTGGTCTCCCGTGATCCATCTGCGCGATCGTAGCAGACGCTGAATGATCCACAGTGTCACAAATCGTTAGATCGCACGGAGCAAAGAAATTTTCCGCTCCAGCATAGAGGGAGCTATTTTTTAATAAAAAATAAAATGTTAATTTTGTTTATCGAGTGTTGATTCACGATTTCTGACGCGCAACGCTCCGATGATTATTCCTCTCCTCCTTTTTCGAACATGAGTCGAAGAATGTATCGAGCCAGCATGCGCGAACGGTCCATGACAGCGGGTGCCGTGCGGAGTACAAATCGCTCGCCAGACATGGCGAAATTCGAGATATTGGCTCGTCCGCAATTGACAAATCAGGGCAGCAAATTTCGCAACAGTAAATGCCAAGACCTCCGCACCGCCGTCAGCGTCGTGCCGCTCGATAGGTGTTGCGATCCAGCGACACCTGACCGATCACTTACCGATGCCACCACCAAGGTCCACGGAGGCATCTCCACCGCTGAGTAGCAACACCGGGGCACGTTCAGCACTGACGCGAGCGCTACCCCTCCCCCGGGACGCGCCCCCTCGCACGCATCGCATCGATTTCCGCCGCCTGGCATCGAGCACGAGCGCAGGCCATGCAATTCAAAGCGCCTTTTATCGCTCAATTGTCTTCCTCGCCCGAAGACACCTCAATCAGTCCGTCATTCGAAACTGAATAACGATCACGCATCTGCGTCGCGAATTGTCGGCGACTCAAATTTTCCGGTACGCGACCGTTAAAATGACGTGCCGATAAACAACGTAAACGCGGGTAGAGACCATGAAAAGGAAAACAGTGATGGCGATCGCCGGGATCGCAATAGCCGTGGGCGTGGCGTCCAGCTATGCGAGCCCGTACATCACCTTGTATCAGATGCGGTCGGCCCTGGCCGACAACGATGCCGACTCGTTTTCTTCCCATGTCGATTTTCCATCGATGCGCGAAAGCCTGCGTGCGCAAGTCATGACCATGATGCACGCGAAAATGGCGAATTCCCCCGAAATGAACGGCAATTCATTCGCCGACCTGGGAATGGTGATGGCGATGGGTTTTGTGAATCAGGCAATCGACACGATGGTTACGCCGGCGGGAGTCATGACCATGATGGCTCAGGGAGCGACCAAGCCCGCGCACGCCAGCGTGCCCGCATCCCCTCCCGGACCATCGGAAACGGCTCATGCAGAATCCGACGGCGGCACCGCGCCGCAAACAACGAGCAGCAAGCCGAAGGCCGACTATTCGGTCGGCTACAAGAACTGGTCGACCGTTACCGCAACTGCGCGAAAAGGAACGGACGACGACGTGACATTCATCTTCAAGCGTGACGGCCTCTGGTCCTGGAAGCTGAGCGCGGTCAATCTGCCGATCGACAAGTTCGGTTCAAACTGATTGCCAGGAAGCGGACCCGCCCCGGCGCAACCGGCCCGCTTCCTCGTTTGGGCCGAGCGTGCGGCGCACCGCAACTCCCGAACACGGCACGCTAAAGATGTGTATTCTTCTGACGATATCCAGGGTTTCATCACCGCGAGTCAGATCCATGCGATTGAGTCCACGGTTCGCCATGACGGCTGTCGCTGCGACGATGCTGTCAGCTTGCGCAACGGCATTTTCGCCCACGTCGATCAGCACCACCGTCGCGGTGACATCTCCGCCGTTCGAGAAATCGCTGCGCGACGGCGGGTCGTCGACCGACCTGCCGGCCATCGGTCAGCCTTCATCCGAATTCCGTACGCTTCTTTCCGTTCGCGAATGCGCTGCCAGCAAATGCGCAGCGGGAATCGCCAAGCCGACGCTCGCGGTCACGGTCCAGCGCGTGTCCGAAGGACTGGCAGCGATACGTTTCTCGGTCAACGGAGAGATCGGCAGCAGCCAGACACTGAAATCGCAAGCCGGGAAAGTCACGTCGGAAGTGACCATGTCGATTCCGTCGGGCGTGACGCCGATCAACGATCAATTTGCCGTCGATCGGGTCGCGACGATCAAGATTGGCGAGTTCCGCCACGTGGCCTTGCCGCACGGCATCCGTGCCTACGTCTGCGTCGCCATACCGAACGCCAAAGGCGTGACGGACGGAAGCTGTGATTTCAGCCGGGTGCAGACGACCAAGGGAGCCGAGCTCGGGACTGCCGCGCTCTGACCCACCCGTCACGGTGCCAACACGAACGAGTCCCGGCACTTTGAGCCATGCCGGAAGACACCCGCGTCACGGATGCCGGATGTAATCCACCAGCGCCCGCGTATATTCATCCGGCTTTCGATCAAGCAGACTCACGACGATCGCCACCGCGAACCCCGCCGGCACCCCGAACACCCCCGAACTGATCGATTCGATCCCGAACCACGTGCGCCCCGCGAACCCCGTCAGCTGCGTGAAGAACGGATAGGTCGACACGATGTAGTACACGCACACCGCGAGCCCCGTTACCATCCCAGCGATTGCGCCGCGCGTCGTCGTGCGCTTCCAGAACACGCCGAGCACGAGCACCGGAAAGAAGCTCGAAGCCGCCAGCGAGAACGCGGCGCCGACCAGAAACAGGATCTTCCCGGTATTGAGCGACGCGACATACGACGCGAACAGCGCGACACCGAGCAGCAGCACCTTCGAGATCGTCACGCGCCGCTGGCTCGATGCATCGGGCGCGACCATGCAGTAGTAGACGTCGTGCGACAGCGCGTTCGCGATCGTCAGCAGCAACCCGTCGGCGGTCGACAGCGCCGCGGCCAGCGCACCGGCCGCGATCAACCCCGACACGACATACGGCAGCCCGGCGATCTCCGGCGCGGCCAGCACGACCATGTCCGGCTGCATCTGGATTTCCGACCAGTGCACGATGCCGTCGCGAATCACCTCGACGACGCTGATCAGGTCGGGTTCGAAGTGATGCCATTGCGTGACCCACGCCGGCAATTCGGCGAACGGTCGCCCGACGAGGTTCGCGAGGATCTCGTACTTGATCAGCACCGCGAGCACCGGCACGCTCAGGTAGAACAGCGCGATGAAGAACAGGGTCCACCCGACCGAGCGCCGTGCCGACGCGACCGACGTGGTCGTGTTGTAGCGCGTCAGGATGTGCGGCAGGCTCGCGGTGCCAAGTGACAGGCACAGCAGCAGCGCAAGGAAATTCCGCTCGCGCGGCTTGCGTTCGTCGTCGCTCGCGGCGGGAAACGGCTCATGCATCGGCACGGGCGGCTCGGCCCGGGCAAGCAGATCGTCGCGTACCTGCGTCCACGCGACGCGCGCCGCCGCCGGATCGCGCGGGAAGTCTGCCAGCTCGCGCTCACGCTGGCTGATCTCGCGCAGCGGCCCGTTGTGGCGCCGCAGGTCGGCAAGCTGATCGGTGAGATGGCGGCGTGCGTCCGCATAGGATGCCGGCAGCCGGTCGAGCCGCGTCTGGATATCCGCCGCTTGCCGGCGATACGCGTCGCGCACCTGCTGCTCGTCGAACGCATCGCGCACCTGCGCCTCGCGCGCCGCGACCCGCTCCATCAGCTTGCCGTAATTGAACTGCGGCACGGGGCCGAGCCCGTTCTTCATCGCGATCAGCGACACCGGAATCAGGATCGCGCTGATCAGGATGATGTACTGCGCGACCTGCGTCCACGTGACCGCGCGCATCCCGCCGAGAAACGAGCACACGAGAATGCCCGCGAGCCCGCAGAAGATCCCGATCGCGAAATCGACGCCGATGAAGCGTGTCGCGATCAGGCCGATCCCCTGGATCTGCGCGACCAGGTACACGAACGAACACAGGATCGCCGCGCCGGCCGCCAGCGCGCGCACGGCCGTGCTCGAAAAGCGCGTCCCGAGGAAATCGGGAATCGTGTAGCGCGCGAGCTTGCGCACATAAGGCGCGAGCAGGAACGCGACGAGGCAGAACCCGCCCGTCCAGCCCATCACGTACGCGAGTGCGTCGTAGCCGGTCGAGTACAGCGATCCGGCCAGGCCGATGAACGATGCGGCCGACAGCCAGTCGGCCGCCGTCGCCATCCCGTTGAAGGCGGACGGCACGCGCCGCCCGGCCACGTAGTACTCGACGAGATCGGATGTGCGCGACAGCAGCCCGATCACCGCATACACGGCGATCGGCACGAACAGGAACACGTAGCCGATCCAGACGCCGGAGCCGGTGGCACGCTCGATCCGCCACATCAGCAGCACGAACCCGAGAAACCCCAGCGTATAGAGTGCGTATGCGCGGATCAGTCGATGCGTCAGCATGAATCAGTGCCCATCGTTCGCATGGCCGGCGCGTGCCGCATGATCGTCGTACGCACGGCGCAGCGTGCGGTCCGCGCGTTGCATCAGCCCGATATAGACGACGATCAGCACGAGATACACGAGAATCGCGCCCTGCGCGCCGACGTAGAACGGCAGGCTGAACCCGGCGAAGCGGATCCCTGCGAGCGCGGGTGCGAAGAACGGCACGATGAACGACACCGAAAAACCGATCACCATCAGCACCGCGATCAGCGCGACGTTGAAGCGCCAGTAGCGTGCGTGGGCACGCGCGAGCGGCTCGGGAACGGGCGGTGGCGCGACAGGCGCGGGACGGGTCGGAACGGTCATGCCGTTATGTAACAAAAAGCCCCTGCGCGGGCAATCGGGATTGCCGCGCAGGGGCTCGTGCGCGTGATGCGCAACCGGTACGATCAGCGCACTTCGGCGAGCTGCTCGAGGATGGCCGGATTCTCGAGCGTGGACGTGTCCTGCGTGATCGCCTCGCCCTTCGCAAGCGAACGCAGCAGGCGCCGCATGATCTTGCCCGAGCGGGTCTTCGGCAGGTTGTCGCCGAAGCGGATGTCCTTCGGCTTCGCGATCGGCCCGATCTGCTTGCCGACCCAGTCGCGCAACGTCTTCGCCAGCGCCGCCGCTTCCTCGCCTTCCGGGCGCGAACGCTTCAGCACCACGAACGCGACCACCGCCTCGCCCGTCGTATCGTCCGGACGGCCAACCACGGCTGCCTCGGCCACGAGTTCGTGCGAGACCAGCGCCGATTCGATTTCCATCGTACCGAGCCGGTGGCCCGACACGTTCAGCACGTCGTCGATCCGGCCCATGATCGTGAAGTAGCCGGTGTCCTTGTCGCGCACGGTGCCGTCGCCGGCCAGATACAGCCGCCCGCCGAGTTCCTCGGGGTAGTAGCTCTTCTTGAAGCGCTCCGGGTCGCCCCAGATCGTGCGGATCATCGCGGGCCACGGGCGCTTGACGACGAGGATGCCGCCCTGCCCGTTCGGCACGTCCTGGCCGGTTTCGTCGACCACCGCGGCCATGATGCCCGGCAGCGGCAGCGTGCACGAACCGGGTACGGTCGGCGTCGCGCCCGGCAGCGGCGTGATCATGTGGCCGCCCGTCTCGGTCTGCCACCAGGTGTCGACGATCGGGCAGCGCTCCTGGCCGACGTGCTTGTGATACCACATCCACGCTTCCGGATTGATCGGCTCGCCGACGGTGCCGATGATGCGCAGGCTCGACAGGTCGTAGCTCTTCGGATGCACCTTGTCGTCGGCCTCGGCCGCCTTGATCAGCGAACGGATCGCGGTCGGCGCGGTGTAGAACACGGTGACCTTGTGGTCGCCGATCATCTTCCAGAAACGGCCGGCGTCCGGGTAGGTCGGCACGCCTTCGAACACGACCTGCGTGCCGCCGCATGCGAGCGGGCCGTACGTGATGTACGTGTGGCCCGTGACCCAGCCGATGTCGGCCGTGCACCAGAACACGTCGGTGGGCTTCCAGTCGAAGGTCCACTTCATCGTCTGCGCGGCCCACAGCAGGTAGCCGCCCGTGCTGTGCTGCACGCCCTTCGGCTTGCCGGTCGAGCCCGACGTATACAGGATGAACAGCGGATGCTCGGCGCCGACCCATTCCGGCTCGCACTGGTCGGATTCGCCGTCCGTCAGTTCGTGCATCCACAGGTCGCGCTCGGCGTGCCAGTCGATCTTGCCGCCGGTGCGGCGATAGACGATCACACTCTTCACGGCCTCGCAGCCGCCCAGCGCGATCGCTTCATCCGCGATGCTCTTCAGCGGCAGCGTCTTGCCACCGCGCGCCTGTTCGTCGGCCGTGATGAGCGCCGTCGCGCCGACGTCGACGAGCCGCTCGTTCAACGACTTCGCGGAGAAGCCGCCGAACACGACCGAGTGCGTTGCGCCAATGCGCGCGCAGGCCTGCATCGCGACGATGCCTTCGATCGACATCGGGATATAGATGACGACGCGGTCGCCCTTGCCGATCCCGCGCTTCTTCAGTGCATTCGCGAAACGCGATACGCGCGCGAGGAGATCCGCATAGGTGACGCGCGTGACGGTGCCGTCATCGGCTTCGAAGATCACCGCGACGCGCTCGCCGTTGCCGGCTTCGACGTGACGGTCGAGGCAGTTGTACGACGCGTTCAGCTCGCCGTCCTCGAACCACTTGTAGAACGGCGCGTTGGACTCGTCGAGCACTTTCGTGAACGGCTTGTGCCACGCAAGACCCTCGCGCGCGAGGCGCGCCCAGAATCCTTCGTAATCGTTTTCGGCCTCGGCGGCGAGCGCACGATAGGCCGGCATGCCGGAAATGGTCGCCGCCTGTTCGAGCGCCGCGGGCGGCGCAAACTGACGGGTTTCGTGAAGAACCGATTCAATCGCAGACATCGACTACCCCTTGGTGAACATGAATCCTCTGCATGGCGGCGCGATCGTGCGCGCCGCGCGTCTTGGCCGGCGCAAGCGCGCCGCTGTCTCCTACCCACCACCCGCGCACGGCCCGAAGGCTGCTGCGCGATGCTGCGCCGCACCACGTCGCACGATGGCGACCGGGCGACCCGACAGTTTCCACAATAAGCGCTCGAACTTACCCGTCACTTACGCGGCACGGCCGTTTCGCCCGTCGGGCGGCGCCCGCGTGTAGCTTTACGCTGTAACGAGCGCGACCCTACAATCCTAACTGAACTCGCCTTCCGGATTCCAGCTTGAATCGCTACGCTTTCTTTCTCGTGCTGTCGATGCTGTTCGTCGGCAGCAATGTCGGTATCGGTAAATCGATCGTTGTCTTCGTTCCCGTCGCCATCCTCGCCACGCTGCGCTTCGTGATCGCGATTGCCGTGCTGTGGCCGCTGTTCAGCCCGGTGAAGATGCGCACGGTCAAGCGCGGCGAATGGCTGAACCTGTTCCTGCAGGCGTTCTTCGGCACCTTCATGTTTACGCTGCTGATGCTGAACGGCGTGCAGCGCACCAGCGCGGTCGCCGCCGGCGTGATCACCAGCACGATCCCGGCGATCGTCGCGCTGTTCGCGTGGCTGATCCTGCGTGAAAAACCGAACGGCCGTGCGCTGGTATCGATTGCACTCGCGATCGCCGGCGTCGTGACGATCAACCTCGCGAACGGCAGCGCGGCCGGGCACGGCGCGTCGTCGCTGACCGGCAACCTGCTGATCCTCGGCGCGGTGTGCTGCGAATCGATCTACGTGATCCTGTCGCGCCGCCTCACGCAGACGCTCGCGCCGATCGACATCTGCGCGTACACGCACCTGTTCGGCCTGTGCCTGATGCTGCCGCTCGGCGCGACGGCCATGTGGCATTTCGATTACGCGAGCGTGCCGGCCAGCACCTGGGCGCTCGTCGTCTGGTATGGCCTGTCGGCCAGCATCTTCTCGTTCTGGCTGTGGATGAAAGGCATCCGGCACGTGCCGGGCAGCCTCGCCGGCGTGTTCAGCGCGGTGCTGCCGGTCGCGGCCGCCGCGTATGGCATCGCGTTCCTCGGCGAGCGCCCGACGCTCGCCCACGGCATCGCGCTCGCGTGCGTCGTCACCGGCATCGTGCTCGCGAGCCTGCGCGTAAAACGCGTGCCGGCTGCCGCCTCCTGATCCGTCCCTGGCAGGGCCGGCGCGTCACTGCAGTCGCGCTGGCCGACGCGTTACAATAGCGCGCCTTTTCAAGATTACCCCCGATACCTGCGCACCGCGCCCGACTGTCCACCATGTCTGCCCCGCATTCGCCCGGCCGCTCCGCGCGTCGCCCGCTTCGCCCGCTTCCCGCGCTGATTTTCATGAGCCGCTGGCTCCAGGTTCCGCTTTACCTCGGCCTGATCGTTGCGCAGGCCGTCTACGTGTTCCTGTTCCTGAAGGAAGTCTGGCACCTGCTGTCGCATGCGACGAGCCTCGACGAAATCAGCGTGATGCTCGCGGTGCTCGGCCTGATCGACGTGGTGATGATCTCGAACCTGCTGATCATGGTGATCGTCGGCGGTTACGAAACGTTCGTGTCGCGCCTCGGCATCGAGGGCCACCCCGACGAGCCCGAGTGGCTCGACCACGTGAACGCGGGCGTGCTGAAGGTCAAGCTGTCGATGGCGCTGATCAGCATTTCGTCGATCCACCTGCTGAAAACGTTCATCAACCCCGACCAGCACACGATGCACGCGATCATGTGGCAGGTGATCATCCACGTGTCGTTCCTGGTGTCGGCGCTCGTGATGGCGTGGGTCGACCGCCTGACGACGCACACGCACCCGGCCCATTTCCACGAGCCGCACGCCCGCGAGGCGCACGCGAGCGCGGCGAACGAATCACGCAAGCCGGCCGAAGCAGCCGTCAACGCATAAACGCATTCCCCACAGTCCCCACAGAGTCTCAGCCATGACCGTCATCAAACAGGAAGACCTGATCCAGAGCATCGCGGATTCGCTGCAGTACATCAGCTACTACCATCCGCTCGACTACATCCAGGCCCTCGGCCGCGCGTACGAGCTGGAAGAAAGCCCGGCCGCGAAGGATGCGATCGCGCAGATCCTCACGAACAGCCGCATGTGCGCGGAAGGCAAGCGCCCGATCTGCCAGGACACCGGCATCGTCACGATCTTCGTGAAGGTCGGCATGGACGTGCGCTGGGACGGCGCGACGATGGGCCTCACCGACATGATCAACGAAGGCGTGCGCCGCGGTTACACGCACCCGGACAACGTGCTGCGCGCGTCGATCGTCAGTCCGCCGGAAGGCGCCCGCAAGAACACGAAGGACAACACGCCGGCCGTGATCCACTACGAGATCGTGCCGGGCGACAAGGTCGACGTGCAGGTTGCGGCGAAGGGCGGCGGCTCGGAGAACAAGTCGAAGTTCGTGATGCTGAACCCGTCCGACTCGATCGTCGACTGGGTGCTGAAGACGGTCCCGACGATGGGCGCAGGCTGGTGCCCGCCCGGCATGCTGGGGATCGGCATCGGCGGCACG
Source organism: Burkholderia sp. Ac-20392 (assembly GCF_017104585.1). Classification (NCBI taxonomy): domain Bacteria; kingdom Pseudomonadati; phylum Pseudomonadota; class Betaproteobacteria; order Burkholderiales; family Burkholderiaceae; genus Burkholderia; species Burkholderia sp. Ac-20392. The sequence goes on along the minus strand of NZ_JAAGPB010000017.1, from coordinate 20,297 downwards.
GCTGAAAAGGCGATGCTGATGGCGAAGGAATCGCTGATGGAGCCGATCGACATCCAGGAAATCATCGCACGCGGTCCGAAGGACTGGGTCGAGGAACTGCGCGTCGAACTGCACGAGAAGGTCAACGCGCTCGGCATCGGCGCACAGGGCCTCGGCGGCCTGGCAACCGTGCTCGACGTGAAGATCATGGCTGCACCGACGCACGCGGCATCGAAACCGGTCGCGCTGATCCCGAACTGCGCGGCCACGCGCCACGCGCACTTCGTGCTCGACGGCTCGGGCCCGGCCAAGCTTGAAGCACCGTCGCTCGACGCATGGCCGAAGGTCAACTGGGAACCGAATACCGAAACCAGCAAGCGCGTCGACCTGAACACGCTGACGCCGGAAGAAGTCGCGAGCTGGGCGCCGGGCCAGACGCTGCTGCTGTCGGGCAAGATGCTCACCGGCCGCGACGCCGCGCACAAGCGCATCGCCGACATGCTCGCGAAGGGCGAGAAGCTGCCGGTCGACTTCACCAACCGCGTGATCTACTACGTCGGCCCGGTCGATCCGGTCCGCGACGAAGTGGTCGGCCCGGCAGGCCCGACGACGGCCACGCGCATGGACAAGTTCACCGAGACGATGCTCGCGCAAACCGGCCTGATCTCGATGGTCGGCAAGGCCGAGCGCGGCCCGGTCGCGATCGACGCGATCAAGAAGCACAAGGCGGCCTACCTGATGGCGGTCGGCGGTGCGGCTTACCTCGTGTCGAAGGCGATCCGCGGCGCGAAGGTGCTCGCATTCGAAGACCTCGGCATGGAAGCGATCTACGAGTTCGACGTGCAGGACATGCCGGTGACGGTGGCCGTCGATTCGTCGGGCACGTCGGTGCACCAGACCGGTCCGAAGGAGTGGCAGGCGAAGATCGGCAAGATCCCGGTCGCAGCCGCTTAAGCGCGATCGAACGAAAGGCCGGACGGAAGTCCGGCCTTTTTACTTCTCATTCTCATTATTGTGTGTGGCCGGTTATTCGAGGCTGATTCTCATTACATGCAAAAGGCAGGCCCGACAAGGCTTTGAGGCTTGGCTTTTCTCGTTCGAGCGATTATCTTTCGGTTTCTGAAGCCCCACTGAACAAGGAACAAGCCATGCAAGGCGACAAGAAAGTCATCGAATATCTGAACGCCCAGTTGAAGAATGAGCTCACGGCGATCAACCAGTACTTCCTGCATGCGCGCATGTACAAGCACTGGGGCCTCGAGAAGCTCGGCAAGCACGAGTACGACGAGTCGATCGGCGAAATGAAGCACGCCGACTGGCTGATCGAGCGCGTCTTCATGCTCGACGGGCTGCCGAACCTGCAGGATCTGCACAAGCTGCTGGTCGGCGAGGAAACCGAAGAGATCCTGAAGTGCGACCTGAAGCTCGAGCAGATCTCGCAGTCCACCTGCAAGGAAGCGATCGCCTACTGCGAATCGGTTCGTGACTACGTGTCGCGCGAGATCTTCGAGAAGATCCTCGACGACACCGAAGAGCACATCGACTGGCTGGAAACGCAGATCGACCTGATCGGCAAGGTCGGCCTGCAGAACTACCAGCAAACGATGATGGGTTCGCCGGAGTAAACTCGCTCCACGCTTCCCGTTATCGCCCCCAGCCCGTTCATGTCGACACCTTCCGTTAACGCCGCGACGGCCTCGACCGTCGCCCCCATCGGCATCTTCGATTCAGGGCTGGGCGGCCTGTCGGTGCTGCGCGCCGTGCGCGCGCAGCTGCCCGACGAATCGTTCATCTACGTCGCCGATTCGCACCATGCGCCATATGGTCCGCGCGACGAGGCATTCATTACGGAACGTACGCTGGCAATCGGCGAGTGGCTGGCCCGCGAAGGGGCGAAAGCGCTCGTCATCGCGTGCAACACGGCGACCGCACGCGCGATCGCCGCGACCCGCGAACACCTGTCGATGCCGCTCGTCGGCGTCGAGCCGGGCATCAAGCCGGCCGCCGCCGTATCCGCGAGCGGCGTCGCGGGCGTCCTGGCCACGCAGTCGACGCTGAACAGTCCGCGCTTCCAGGCGCTGCTCGACCGCTACGGCGCCGGCCGCCGCTTCATCTGCCAGCCCGGCCACGGGCTCGTCGAGGCCATCGAGCGCGGTGACACGAATTCGCCCGCCTTGCGCGCGTTGCTCGACAGCTACCTGCAACCGATGCTCGACGACGGCGCCGATACGCTGGTACTCGGCTGCACGCATTACCCGTTCTTCACGGAAACGATTCGTGACCTTGTGGGCGACCGCCTGACGCTCGTCGACACCAGCGACGCGATCGCGCGCCAGCTCGTGCGGGTGCTCGACGAGCGCAACCTGCGCGCACCGGCCGGCACGTGCGCGGCACCGCCCCGCTTCTGCTCGACCAGCGATGGCCGCCAACTGCAGGCACTCGCATCGACGCTGCTCGGCCTCGCTGCGCCGGTCGAATCCGTCACCATTTCCTCGCCGAACGCGCGCGCCTGCGCGACCGCCTGACACGGGCCGGCACGCATTCTCCTGCGTGCCGCTTCACCTCCCCACCGTTTCAAGGGTCCGATGACCTTAAAAAAAGCCCGACCCAGGCTTGTCAACGTCCGCAAATTTAATGATAATAATTCGCATTAACGTTAGCTATCGCAACTCACCATGATCGTCTGCGTGTGCAAGTCTGTTTCCGATCGCAAGATTCGCGCGTCCCTCGCAGAGGGCGTGAACTCTTTCGATGAACTCCAGTTCGAGCTCGGCGTGGCCACGTGCTGCGGCAAGTGCGAGGAGTCCGTACGCGACCTCATGGCCGAACAAGGCGTCTGCGCGAGCCGGTGCGGTGTCGAGCATCATGCTCACCCGATCCCGGTCACGTTCTACGAACGCAAGGCCGCCTGACCGGCGCCGAATGTGCGCATGCGGCCCAGGCCGCATTTTTTGTTTTGACCGTCAGCAAGCCACCGTCTGCGCGAGCCAGCGGCTTACCTGCCAAGGAGCCTGTCATGGAATTGCTGATCGGATTTGTGACCACCGTTTGCATCTCGCTGCTGATCTTCCGCAAGTGATGCCGATTCACCCGCCGCGCCCCGGGTGCGACATCGTTCTTTCAAGCTAACATGCAGGCTTCGCATCTCGCTCCTGCCGGCGCCGTGCCGGCTGCACCACGTATGAATCCCCGAGTGATCGTCGTCGCGGTCGGTGTGCTTGCCGCACACGCGATCATGCTGACGGCCGCCTGGCTCCATCGCAACGCGCCGCCGCCGCCGAAGGAGATCGAGGTTCAATCGATCACCGCGCAGCTCATTCCGCCTGCGCCCCCTGCCCAGCCCGTCGCGGTCCAGTCGGCCGCGCAGCAGCCTACGCCGCCCAAGCCCACGCCGCGCGTGAAGCCGAAGGTCGAGCCGAAGCCGGTGCAGAAAGCGGTTCCGACGCCTCAGCCGGTCTCGCAGGCACCGTCGCCGACGCCCGCGCCGGCCGTTGCCGCTCCGACACCGGCTCCCGTCGCGCCGGCGCCTGCTGCACCGGCTGCAGCACCCGGCCCGGCGCGCGAGACGATGCAGGTCAGCGCGCCGAAGAACGTGTCGGCGCTCACCTGCAATTTCGTTAAGCCGACCTATCCGTCGATGTCGCGCCGTCGCGGCGAAACGGGCACGGCCTATGTTCACTTCATCATCGGCGTGACGGGCAAGATCGAAAGCGTCCAGCTGCAGAAGAGCAGCGGCTACCCGCGTCTCGATGAAGCCGCACTCGAGGCGACGCGCGCCAGCACCTGCCCGCCGTATATCGAGAACGGCCAGGCGATCCGCGCCGCCCATACGCTGCCCTTCAACTTCACGCTTGACGACTAACCCGTCATATTCGGTAGATTCAAAGGAAACAAGAAAATGCAAAGCTACGGTATCGCGCACGTCTGGGCGCAAGGTGATTTCGTCACGCGCGCCATCGCGATCACGCTGCTCGTGATGTCGGTTCTGTCGTGGATCGTGATCGTCATCAAGGGCTGGAACGTGATCCGCCTGAACCGCCTGACGAAGAACGCCGAACAGGCATTCTGGCATTCGGACGATTTCGACGACGGCATCAAGAAGCTCGGGCTCGCCGCATCGACGCCGAACGACAACCCGTTCCTCGCGCTCGCGCTGTCGGGCAAGGAAGCCGCCGATCACCACCACCAGACGCAACCGCACCTGCACGACCGCATGGACGTGTCGGACTGGGTCACGCGCTGCCTGAAGGACACGATGGACGAAGGCATCTCCCGCATGCAGAGCGGCCTCGCGATCCTCGCGTCGATCGGCAGCACGGCGCCGTTCGTCGGCCTGTTCGGTACGGTCTGGGGGATCTACCACGCACTGCTCGCGATCGGCGCATCCGGCCAGACGTCGATCGACCAGGTCGCCGGCCCGGTCGGCGAATCGCTGATCATGACCGCTTTCGGCCTGTTCGTCGCAATCCCGGCCGTGCTCGGCTACAACGCACTCACCCGCGCGAACAAGGGTATCGTCAGCAAGCTGCGCCGCTTCGCGCACGGTCTGCATGCGTACTTCGTGACGGGCGCGAGCCTTGCCTCGTCGTCGACGCGCGACGGCCTGCGTCTCGCGACGCGCGCCAGCTGAGGCGGGGTGAACCATGGCAATGAACACCGGTTTCAGCGACGATGACGACGATGCAGTGATGAGCGAGATCAACATGACGCCGCTCGTCGACGTCATGCTCGTACTCCTGATCATTTTCCTCGTGACGATCCCGGCGATGCAGCATGCGGTGAAGATCGACCTGCCGCACGCCAGCAGCCAGCCCGTCGACGAAAAGCCGCAGACGGTCGACGTCGCGATCCAGGGTGACGGCACGATCCTGTGGGACGACCACACGGTCACGCGCGAACAATTGCAGCAACGCATCGCGGAAGCGGCAAAACGCACGCCGCAACCGGAGTTGCACCTGCGTGCGGACCGCAAGGTCGCGTACGAACACGTGGCGGAAGTGATGTCGGATGCGCAGGCTGGCGGCCTGACGAAGCTCGGCTTCGTAACGGAGCCGACCGCGAAAGCGAAGTAACGCACGCGCTATCCGACGCGCAGGTTGCGCCTAGCCGGCCGCACCTAGCCGGCCGCGCACAAAGTAAAAGGCCTTCATCGCCAGATGAAGGCCTTTTTTCATGCGCACGCGGGCGCCTTCGGGCGGCGGGCTCTTTGGCGGTATCGGTTGCGCCTCGAGCAACGCAAATGCGACTCTGCCGTGGTCTGCACGGACTGCGCGTTCTGCCCTATCTGGCTCGCAATATATGCGGCCACCTGATTTCGCTCAGAACTTCCTTCACGAAATGGGATTTCAATATAGGCCCGCGCGCACGCGCATTCAAGGTTCCGGCGATTGAAACTTGCGATTGCAGGCGACGCTTCAATGACAAAACAAATTTGCCTCGCCGTGCGCGTCGTGTTCAGGTCGCCGAAACATCGGCCGCCGCTTCCTTCTTCGCTCGTTCCGGGCACCCCGGATCCTTGTACGCACCGTGGTCGAGCTTCTCGACCAGGTAGTCGACGAACGCACGCACCGCGGGCGGCATCCCCTGCCGCGACACGAACACCGCGTACAGTTGCGGCACCGGCAGCGTCCAGCCCGGCATCACCGGCGACAGTTGCCCGGCACGCAGCGCGTTGCCGTACATCATCTCCGGCAGTGCCGCGATGCCGAGACCATCGAGCACGGCTTCACGGATCGTCATCAGGTCGGCCGTCACGAGCCGCGGGTCGTGCTCGTGCACATGACGCGTTCCATCCGGCGCGATCAGGTTGAACACGTGCCGCCCATCGACGCTCGGCGTGTCGAGCGTCTCGAATCCGCTCAGGTCGTCCGGCACCAGCGGCGGCGCATTCTGGCTCAGCAGGCTCGGCGCGCCGACCAGCATCTGCTCGGTGCGCCACAGCGGCCGCACGACGATATTCGCGTTCTGCGGTGGCTCCGAGCGCACGCGCAGCGCGACGTCGATCGAATCCTCGAACAGGTCGATCACGCGATTCGTCACGCGGACGTGCACCTTCACCTCGGGATAGCGACGCAGGAATTCGGGCAGGATGCGCGACAGCATCGTCTGGGACAGCGTCACGGGCACGCTGACGCGCACCGAGCCGCGCGGCGACGAGCGCAACTGCTGGACCGCGTTCATCGCCGCCTGCGCTTCGGCCAGCATTGCCTGGCAATGCTGGTAGAACAGCTCCCCCGCCTCGGTCAGCGCGAGCTTGCGGGTGGAGCGCTGCAGCAGGCGCACGCCGAGCGCCGCCTCGAGTTCGGTCAGGCGCCGCGACAGGCGCGATTTCGAGATGCCCAGCACGCGCTCCGCGGCCGAGAAACCGCCATGTTCGACGACCTGCGAAAAGTACATGAGGTCGTTCAGGTTATGTGCATCGATATTCATCTCATCGTTCCATTTTCAGAACAATCCATTGCGAACCGTCGCGAATCGAACGGTAAAACGCCCAATATAATAGCGCTATGTTTCAAAAATAACGCTATTCCGATCATTTCGAGGGTATCCGCATGACGACCGCTCGCTCGCTTGACCGCACGTACCCCGCGCTTCGCACGACCGAAGGCGGCGGCTTCGTGGTTCACCGCCCGTTCCCGACCCGGCTGCTGATGGATTTCGATCCGTTCCTGCTGCTCGACGAAATGGGTCCCGTCGACTACGCGCCCGGCGAAGCCAAGGGCGCCCCCGACCATCCGCATCGCGGCTTCGAGACCGTGACCTACGCACTCGACGGACGCTTCCGCCATCGCGACTCGTCCGGCCATGCCGGCACGCTCGGCCCGGGCGACGTGCAATGGATGACGGCGGGCGCCGGCGTCGTGCACAGCGAGATGCCCGATCCTGAATTCGCGCAGGCGGGCGGCCGCTCCCACGGCTTCCAGCTGTGGGTCAACCTGCCGCGCCGCGACAAGCTGATCGCGCCGCGCTACCAGGAGATCCCTGCCAACCGCATCCCGACCGCAACGTCGCCGGACGGTCGCGCGCGCGTACGCGTGATCGCCGGCGAAGCGTTCGGCGTCCGCGCCGCGATCGAAACGCGCACGCCAATCCTCTACCAGCATTTCACGCTGCAGCCCGGCGCAACGGTCACGCAGACCGTCCCGGCAGGCTACCGTGTGTTTGCCTATCCGATCGACGGAACGGGCCTCTACGGGCCCGCCAGGCAGGCTGTCGACGCACGACACATGGTCGTGTACTGCGATGACGGCGACACGGTCACGTTCGCCGCCGGCGACACGCCGCTCGACCTGCTGCTGATCGGCGGCGTGCCGCTCAACGAGCCGATCGTCCGCTACGGCCCGTTCGTGATGAATACCGAGGAGGAGATCCGGCAGGCGGTCGTCGACTACCAGACCGGCCGCATGGGTCGCATCGAAGCATGACGCCCGGACGGGCGCGCAGGTGCCGCGAAACCGCCCGTTTTGCGTCACAATGACTTTTTGAACCACGTGGCCGCCCGCCACCAGAAGGAACCCGTCCCCTTGAACTTCGAACATCTGATCCAGATCAATTCCGACGATCCGGCCGTGCCGACCCTCACCCGCGACCAGCTCTGGGAAGGCCTCGTGCTGCGCGCCGAACAGCCGCAATTGTTCGTGCTCGGTCTCGACAGCTGTGTCGTCCACGAACGGACGGGCACGACGCTCGAACGTGAACTGCACTACGGTCACGCGACCGTGCGCGACCACGTCACGTTCACGCCGAACCAGCAGGTTCGCTACGACATCCTCGCCGCCGACGGCGAGATCGGCGGCTCGCTGACCATGACGATCGAGGAACGCGACGACCACGAGCTGTTCCTGCGTTTCGAATACCGCACGACACTGGTCGTCACGGACGACAGCGAAGACGCCCGGCAGACGCACGGGATCGTCAAGGAGGCGTACCGCACGTCGGATATCGATACGGTCCGCCTGATCCGCGAGTACACGCAGGGCCGCAAGGACCCCGATCCGCTGCACTGAACCCGGTGGCGGCCTGCGGGCCGCCCCTTTGATTCAAGCTATCAGGTTCGCGATTTCGATCGATAAAGAGTTTTTGTAAATGGGAATAGTTATCATTTAGAATTCATTCCATCGTATCGACAGTCACCGATCAACCGAATGACCGACACCATGCGCCAGACCCCGACCACGCTGACCTTGCGCCGCACGACCGGCACCGCAGGCAGCAGCCGTCAGAAGACGGCAGCGGTCACCACGCCGGCGAAACCCGCCGGCAACCGCGAAGCAGGCACGCGGGTCGTCAGCAGCGATGCGCTGCTGCAAGGCCAAAGCCACGTCAGCATCGCGCATAACGGAGAGACTTATCAGTTGCGCGCCACACGGCTCGGCAAACTGATCCTGACGAAGTAACGACAGAGTATTGTGGGGACCACCTCCCTGAGAGGTGTTGGGCAGTAGCCAGCGTAACGGCTTGCACGCGAGATCTAGACCCCTTCGTGCAAACACACTCAAGCAGCCGTTGCAGCAAGCCAAGCCACTTTTTTTGGTTCTCGCACAAGGAAGAAAAAAAGCGACACGTCTTTCGACGTGTCGCTTTTTGTTTGGGCGGCCAATGCGTGAAGCATGCCGCCCGGGTTCGCTATCGCGTCGCTGCGTGACCGCCGAAGCGACACGCGATCCGCGTCAGAAACCCCAGAACATCAACCACCATGCGCTGTCGATGACGGCAAGCCCGGCAGCAAACCATGCGAATGCCGCAAGCCGGCGCGGCCAGCCCGCATAGCGCCCCGTCACTTTCCACGCGAGCCACGCACTCCATGCGTTGGCGCCGACCAGGATCGCGACGCGCACATCGGTCGCCCAGCCGAGCGGTACATGCTCGGCACGCAGCAGCGACAGTGTCGTGGCCGACAGGCCAAGGAACACACCCGCGCCTGCAATCGGAATCAACGCCTGCGCGAGATGATGCAGCCGCACGCGATCGAAGCGGCCGAGCATCAGCGTGGCGCCGGCCAGCAGCACCAGCAGCGCCGTGCCGTACACGAGCCCCGTGCCGACGATGTAGCTGATGACCAGCCCGCCGTCGAGCCACGAGAACACGTCGTTGCGATCCGGATAGTGCGTGAGCAGGAACCACGGCGCATTGGTCTCGAGCGGCCACGTGATGTCATGGTCGATCAGCCAGCCCGCGAGCCATTGCTTGATCTGCACGAACCAGGGGCTGACGGTCCAGTGGAACGCACCGATCGCGACGCCGAGCAGGCCGTACAGGATCAGCGCGGTATCCCACGGGTTCGCCTGCTGCGCGCCGAGGTTCACGACTTCGTCGGACGGCGAGCGCAACGACAGCGCGATCGCATCGCGGTGCCCGCTGCAGCGGCCGCACATGTGGCAGTCCGCCGCGCCCTTCATGTTGCGCAACGGCACGAGCGGCGCGCAGTTGATCGGAATCACGCGATGGCCATGCTCGCCGTTCTTGTACGAACGGCGCCATGCATCCTCATCGACCTTGTAGCGCATCGGCGCGAGCCGCGCGAGCAGCCCGAACACGCCGTTGACCGGGCACAGGTACTTGCACCACACGCGCTTCTCGCGGCCGTACAACACGCCGATCACGATCGCGCCGACGGTCGAGCCGCCGAGCACGAACAGCACCGCGAGCGGGTACTGGTACACGCTCACCATCTGCCCGTAGATCGTCGTGAGCCCGAACGCGACGAACGGCCAGCCGCCCCACCGGATCCAGCGCGGAATCGGGCCGCCGCGGCCGAACTTGCTCGCGAATTCGGTGAGTGCGCCTTCCGGACACAGCACGCCGCACCAGACACGGCCGAGCATCACCATCGACAGCAGCACGAACGGCCACCAGATGCCCCAGAACGTGAATTGCGCGATCAGCGTGAGGTTGCTCCACAGGTGCGCGGAGTCGTCCGGCAGCGGCAGCACCGCCGGCACGATGATCAGGAATGCGTAGACGGCGACGACGGCCCACTGGATGCCGCGGATCAGCGCACCGTGGCGCTGCATCCACTGGCCTGCCTGCGCGAGCCAGCCCTGCTTGGCTGCGGCGACAACGCTCATGCCGCGCGACCTGCCGCGACGGCCGGACGACGGCTCGCGCGCTTCATCAGCAGCCAGACCACCGCCCAGTACACAGCGTAGGCAACCAGGTTGGTCAGTGCCGGGTGCGCGCGATAGCCGGTCAGCGTTGCGACGAGTGAGCCGAACGTGCCCGAATCATCGAGGATCGCAGACGTGTCCCACACCTGCGAAATGCCGAGCGGCAGGATTTCCTTGTCGATCAGCTTGTCGACGCCGGTCTGGAACAGGCCCGCGCCGAGGAACAGCAGCATCACTTCGGTGACGCGGAAGAAATGCCGCCACGAGAAGTACTTGCCGCCGAGCTGCAGCAGATAGAACGTGAGGAACGCGAGGCCGAGACCGATCACGACCGCAAGCATCTGGCTGCCGTCGACGTGACCCGACTGGCCGAAACCGAGACCATACAGGAAGATCACCGTTTCGCTGCCTTCGCGCGCGATCGCCAGCGCGACCAGCACCGCGACGCCCCACCAGTTCGAATCGCGCGTGCTCTGCTGCAGCGATTGCTCCATGTCGCGCTTCAGCGTGCGGCCGTGCCGGCGCATCCACAGCACCATCTGCACGATCAGCACGCATGCAATCAGCACCATGGCAGTCTGGAAGTAGTCCTGCGCGTCGCCGGACAACACTTCGGTGAAACCGACCAGTGCGGCACCGAGGCCGACGGCCATCAGCAAGCCGACACCGACGCCGGTCCAGAGAAAGGGCAGGCCGCGGCGCGCGTCGGCGTCGCCGTTTTTCAGCCATGCATAGAGAATGCCGACGACGAGCAGCGCTTCGACGCTCTCCCGCCAGACGATGAACAAGATCTGACCCATCGATACCTCCTGACGCGCAGTACACCGGGCAGGTGCGCCCGCGCGCAGATAAAACGCATTACTTCGCGACGATCACGCCCTGCGCCTGCTGGTGGAAATCGTCGAAAAACTTGTATTCACCCGGTGACAACGGTGCGACGACCACGAACGAATCGGCGCCCGGCGCGAGCACCTTCTCCTTGCGCAGTTGCACGCTCTCGAATTCGGCGGCGCCCTTGCCGGTGTTCTTGATCTCGATCTTGAAACGCTGGCCGGCCGGCACTTCGATGCGGGCGGGATTCAGCTTGCCGTCCGTCATCTCGAGCTTGAACGTCGGCAGGTCGGCAGCGTACGCTGCGCCGGCAAGCCACAACGCAGCGGCTGCGGCAAAGACTTTCTGGGGAATTTTCATTCTGGGTTCTCTACGCCGACGGCGCGCCGAAGCGCGCCGTCCGTGATGCCACCGATCAGTAACCGCCCTTCTTGCCGATACCGGCGAACGGGAAGTCGTACTCGAGGGTAATGGGCTTGAACCATGCGCCCACGCCCGTTTCCTTGTCGATGTGACGGCCGAACGCCATGTGGCCCGTCTGCATCGGCGGCTTGACGACCATCGTCAGGTGATACTTGCCCGGGCCGTTCAGCTTCACGTTGTCACCGTAGTGCGGGCCATCGCTCGCGACCATGCCCATCAGGTCGCCTTCAGCCTTCCACTTCGCGTCGCCCTGCTTCGTCAGCTTGTACGTGACCTGCAGGTACGGCATCCAGTCGCCTTCCGCGAAACCCGTCGGGTTGTTCTTGACCGCATGGATGTCGGCCTCGAGGTGGACGTCGGAATCCGACGCCTTGCGCATCATCCCTTCCGGGTCCATCGTGATCGGCTGCAGGTATACCGCGCCGATTTCCATGCCGCCCTGGATCTGCTGCTTGCCGATCGGATATTCGGCAGCCGAGGCCGACATCGCGGCAAGCGCCGCCGCTACCGCAACCGTCGTGCGGATGAACGAAGAACCCAACATGGACACTCCTTGTTATTTGATCTGGAACCATATGAACCGACCGCCAGGCCAGCCCACTGAAAACACTAACGCGACGAAGAACGTTAATGCGAACAATTCTCAATAATTGAGAAGTTTAGCACCGAACCTGTTTCGGAACAAACGGGGAGCCGTGTAAACCCCTGATCCGACAAGGCTTACAGGCTCGTTACCGCCCGGTTTCGGTGACGCTTGGAAAGATTTACCGGCCGCCGTTGACGTGATCGCCGACGTTCGCGCCAAACACGCGCTCACGCAGCAACGCAAGCTGGTCGCGGGTCGCGGCGGCCTTCTCGAACTCGAGGTTCTTCGCGTAGTCGGCCATCTGCTTCTCGAGGCGCTTGATTTCCTTGGCGAGCTGCTTTTCCGACATGTCCTCGAATTTCGCGCGCTGCTGCGCTTCCTTCAGCTCGGCGCGTGCCTCGTCCGCGTTGTACACACCGTCGATGATGTCCTTGATGCGCTTCACGACACCGCGCGGCGTGATGCCCATCTTTTCGTTGTGCGCGATCTGCTTCGCACGGCGCCGCTCGGTCTCGCCGATCGCGCGCTTCATCGACTCGGTCATGTTGTCCGCGTAGAGGATCGCCTTGCCGTTCACGTTCCGCGCCGCACGGCCGATCGTCTGGATCAGCGAGCGCTCCGCGCGCAGGAAGCCCTCCTTGTCCGCGTCGAGGATCGCAACGAGCGACACCTCGGGAATGTCGAGCCCTTCCCGCAGCAGGTTGATCCCGACCAGCACGTCGAACGTGCCGAGCCGCAGGTCGCGGATGATCTCGACACGCTCGACCGTATCGATGTCGCTGTGCAGGTAACGCACCTTGACCCCGTGATCGGCAAGAAACTCGGTGAGCTGCTCGGCCATGCGCTTCGTCAGCACGGTGATCAGCACGCGCTCCTCGGCCTTCACGCGCGCGTTGATCTCGGCCAGCACGTCGTCGACCTGCGAGCTCGCCGGCCGTACTTCGATTTCCGGATCGACAAGGCCCGTCGGCCGCACGACCTGCTCGGCGATCTGCCCGGTCACGCGCTTCTCGTAGTCGGCCGGCGTGGCCGACACGAACACGACCTGACGCATCTTGCGTTCGAACTCCGGGAACTTGAGCGGCCGGTTGTCCAGCGCCGACGGCAACCGGAACCCGTAGTTGACGAGGTTTTCCTTGCGCGCGCGGTCGCCGTTGTACATGCCGTTCAACTGGCCGATCAGCACGTGCGATTCGTCGAGCAGCATCAGCGCATCGGGCGGCAGGTAGTCGACGAGGGTCGGCGGCGGATCGCCGGGCTCTGCGCCCGAGAAATGCCGCGAGTAGTTCTCGATGCCCTTGCAGAAGCCGAGCTCCTGCAGCATCTCGAGATCGAAGCGCGTGCGCTGCTCGAGGCGCTGCGCCTCGACGAGCTTGCCGTCGCTGTGAAAGTACTCGAGCCGCTCGCGCAATTCGTCCTTGATCGTCTCGACCGCGCGCATCACGGTGTCGCGCGGCGTCACATAGTGCGACGACGGATACACGGTGAAGCGCGGGATCTTCTGCCGCACGCGCCCGGTCAGCGGGTCGAACAGCTGCAGCGTCTCGACCTCGTCGTCGAACAGTTCGACGCGCACGGCCAGCTCCGCGTGTTCGGCCGGGAAGATGTCGATCGTGTCGCCACGCACGCGGAACGTGCCGCGCTGGAAATCCTGCTCGTTGCGCGTGTACTGCATCGCGATCAGCCGCGCGATCACGTCGCGCTGGCCGAGCTTGTCGCCCGCACGCAGCGTCAGGATCATCTGGTGATATTCGGACGGGTTGCCGATACCGTAGATCGCCGACACCGTCGCGACGATCACGACGTCGCGGCGCTCCATCAGGCTCTTCGTCGCCGACAGCCGCATCTGCTCGATGTGCTCGTTGATCGACGAGTCCTTCTCGATGAACAGGTCGCGCTGCGGCACGTACGCTTCAGGCTGGTAATAGTCGTAGTACGAGACGAAGTACTCGACCGCGTTGCGCGGGAAGAACTCGCGAAATTCCGAGTAAAGCTGCGCGGCGAGCGTCTTGTTCGGCGCGAACACGATCGCCGGGCGGCCGAGCCGCGCGATCGTGTTCGCCATCGTGAAGGTCTTGCCCGAGCCCGTCACGCCGAGCAGCGTCTGGAACGAGAGGCCGTCCTCGACCCCTTCGACGAGCGTCTCGATCGCGGTCGGCTGGTCGCCTGCGGGCGGATACGGTTGGTACAGCTGGAACGGCGACCCTTCGAAGGTCACGAATTTCGATTCGTCGAGCGCGTCGCCGGTTTCGGCTTTATGTTCAGACATGGAATGCGGCCGGAGCGAGGGCAAAGAAAGCATTCTAGCGCTTCGCGGCGTCGCGAACTGCTGTCGGCTCCTGACGCGCGACGGCCGTCCGATATCGCCATTCCAGGCCGAATTTCGCCGCCGATTCGCCGCCCCCGCCTGCGTGAATTCGCTACAATGTCGGGCTGCTGCGCTTTCCGGCGTCGTGCCTGCCCGCGCGCGGTCCACCGCGCCCGCCCCGCCAGTTGAAAGCCTGACCCTCTTTTCACTACTGCCGAATCATCATGTCGCTCTTCTCCGCTGTCCAGCTTGCTCCCCGCGACCCGATCCTGGGCCTGAACGAAGCCTTCAACGCCGATGTGCGTCCGACCAAGGTCAACCTCGGCGTCGGTGTGTACACGAACGAAGAAGGCAAGATTCCGCTGCTGCGCGCGGTTCGCGAAGCAGAGAAGGTGCGTGTCGAGGCCGGCCTGCCCCGCGGCTACCTGCCGATCGACGGCATCGCTGCCTACGATGCGGCCGTGCAGAAGCTGCTGCTCGGCAACGACTCGCCGCTGATCGCAGCAGGTCGCGTGGTCACGGCCCAGGCACTGGGCGGCACGGGCGCGCTGAAGATCGGCGCCGATTTCCTGCGCACCGTGAACCCGAACGTGAAGGTCGCGATCAGCGATCCGAGCTGGGAAAACCACCGCGCGCTGTTCGAAGCGGCCGGCTTCGAAGTCGTTGCGTACCCGTATTACGACGCTGCCACCAACGGCGTGAACTTCGAAGGCATGCTGTCGGCACTGAACAGCTACGCGGCAGGTACGGTCGTCGTGCTGCACGCATGCTGCCACAACCCGACCGGCGTGGACCTGACCGAAGCGCAATGGCAACAGGTCGTCGACGTCGTGAAGGCGCGCAACCTCGTGCCGTTCCTCGACATCGCCTACCAGGGCTTCGGCGAGAACATCGAGGCCGATGCTGCTGCCGTGCGCCTGTTCGCCGCGGCTGACCTGAACGCATTCGTGTCGTCGTCGTTCTCGAAGTCGTTCTCGCTGTACGGCGAGCGCGTCGGTGCACTGTCGATCATCACGTCGAGCAAGGATGAAGCGACGCGCGTGCTGTCGCAACTGAAGCGCGTGATCCGCACGAACTACTCGAACCCGCCGACCCATGGCGGCGCCGTGGTCGCAGCGGTGCTCGCATCGCCGGAGCTGCACGCTTCGTGGGTGCAGGAACTCGGCGAAATGCGCGATCGCATCCGCGCAATGCGCAATGGTCTCGTCGAACGCCTGAAGGCAAGCGGCGTCGATCGCGACTTCAGCTTCATCAACGAGCAGCGCGGGATGTTCTCGTATTCGGGCCTGACCTCGGCGCAAGTCGATCGCCTGCGCGACGAGTTCGGCATCTACGCAGTCGGCACGGGCCGGATCTGCGTCGCAGCACTGAACACGCGCAACCTCGACGCGGTCGCCAATGCGGTCGCAGCCGTCCTGAAGTAACGCGGCTTGAGCAGGCGGCAGCCGTCATCGGCCCCGCCCTGCCAAAATGAAAAACGCGCTCCACGGAGCGCGTTTTTTTATGCCATTCGCCGGCGGGCAGCTACCCCGCCCGCCCCCGCATCACTGCATGAACCAGCCGTGGCTGACGACGACGGACTGGCCCGTGAGCGCGGCGCTCGGGAAGGCCGACAGGAACAGCACCGTCTGCGCGACGTCCTGGACGGTCGTGAACACGCCGTCGACCGTATTGCCGAGCATCACCTTCTTCACCACTTCGTCTTCGCTGATGCCGAGCTCCTTCGCCTGCTCCGGAATCTGCTTGTCGACCAGCGGCGTACGCACGAAGCCCGGACACACGACGTGCGAGCGCACGTTGTGCTTCGCGCCTTCCTTCGCCAGCACGCGCGCCAGGCCGAGCAGGCCGTGCTTGGCCGTCACGTAGGCCGACTTCAGCGGCGACGCTTCGTGCGAATGCACCGAACCCATGTAGATCACGACACCGCCGCGATCGTCCTTGTACATGTGCTTGAGCGCGGCCTTGGTCGTCAGGAACGCGCCGTCGACGTGAATCGCCTGCATTTTCTTCCAGTCGGAGAACGAGTAGTTCTCGATCGGGTTGACGATCTGGATGCCCGCGTTCGACACGAGGATGTCGACTGAGCCGAACGTTTCGGCCACCTTGTCGATACCGCTGTTCACGGCTTCCTCGTTCGTCACGTCCATCGCGACGCCGATCGCCTTGCCGCCCGCCTTGACGATCTCGTCGGCAACGGCGTTCGCGCCGTCCTGGTTCAGGTCGGCGATCGCGACGGCCGCGCCCGCCTTCGCGAGCTCGAGTGCGATTTCCTTGCCGATGCCGCTCGCGGCGCCCGTGACGACTGCGGTCTTGCCGCTCAGATCTGCTGCCATGTCCGTCTCCTCCCATTGTCGGATCGATAAAACACACGCCCGCCGCGTCCGCTACCGTCGCGCGATCGTACCGGCGGGCCAGCCGCCATTGTGCACGATCGGCCCCGCCGTTCGCGCGCAAAACGTCTAAGCTTAAGGTCGGTTCAGTCACGCAGGAGATTCGCATGCACTATCGACGGCTAGGCCGCTCCGGCCTGCAGATCAGCGCGCTTTCGCTCGGTTCGTGGGTGACGTACGGCAACCAGGTCGACCAGCGGGTCGCGCGCGAATGCCTGGCTGCGGCGCGCGACGCAGGCGTCAATTTCTTCGACAACGCCGAGGTCTACGCCGGCGGCAAATCAGAGGAAATCATGGGCCACGCGCTCAAGTCGCTAGACTGGCCGCGCGTCAGCTATATCGTGTCCACAAAGTTCTTCTGGGGCCTGGCCGAAGCGCCGAACCAGTATCACACGCTGAACCGGAAGTATCTGCTGAACGCCATCGACGGCTCGCTGCGCCGGCTGCAACTCGACTATGTCGACCTCGTCTATTGCCATCGCCCCGACCCGAACACGCCGATCGAGGAAACCGTCTGGGCGATGAGCGACATGATCGTACGCGGCAAGGCGCTGTACTGGGGCACGTCGGAATGGAGTGCCGACGAGATCCGAGCTGCGTGCGAGATCGCCGAACGGCATCACTTGCACAAGCCGGTCGTCGAGCAACCGCAGTACAACCTCTTCCACCGCACGCGGGTCGAACAGGAATATGCGCGGCTCTACGACGACTACGGTCTCGGCCTCACCACCTGGAGCCCGCTGGCATCGGGCCTGCTCACCGGCAAGTACCGTAACGGCGTGCCGCCCGGCAGCCGCGCGCAGTTACAGGGTTACGACTGGATGCGCGACCGCCTGACCAATCAAGCCGCCAACGACATCGTCGAACGACTCGGCGCAATCGCAGCCGAGCTCGGCTGCAGCACGGCCCAGCTCGCGATCGCTTGGGTGCTCGCCAATCCGCGCGTGAGTTCGGTCATCACGGGCGCGTCGCGGATCGAGCAGATCAGTGACAACATGCACGCGCTCGATGTTGCCGCGAAGCTGACGCCGGATGTGAAGCAACGCATCGAGGAGGTGGTCGGCGACGCGTACGAGTAAGGCGATGCGCGGACACTCGCGTACAATACGCGGCCCGCATCGGCGCCCGGCCTGACGGCCGCGCACGATCGACCGCTTTCATCGACTCACCTTTCGTTTCAGGCAGCCCGCCATGCTCAGTTATCGTCACGGTTTTCACGCAGGCAACCACGCGGACGTGCTCAAGCACGCCGTCGTCGTCCAGCTGCTGCGCTACCTGAACAAGAAAGACAAGTCGTACTGGTACATCGACACGCATGCAGGTGCCGGGGTGTACTCACTGCGCGACGGCTACGCGGCGAAGACGTCGGAATTCGACACCGGTATCGGCCGACTGTGGAACGAAAAGAACCTGCCGGAGGCGCTGGGCGACTATGTGGATGAAGTTCGCGCGCTGAACGACGACGGTGAACTGCGCTTCTACCCCGGTTCCCCGTACATCGCCTGGCGATCGATGCGCGAGCAGGACCGCATGCGCCTGTTCGAAATGCACACGACGGAAATCGACGTGCTGCGCCACAATTTCCGTGATGCCGGGCGACGCGCAATGATCTTCGCCGGCGACGGCTTCGAAGGCGTCAAGGCGCTGCTGCCCCCTCCACCGCGACGTGCACTCGTGTTGATCGACCCGTCCTACGAGGACAAGAAGGATTACGCGCGTACGGTGACTTGCCTGACGGAGTGTCTGAAGCGTTTCGCGACCGGCTGCTATGCAGTCTGGTACCCGCAGGTGACCCGAACAGAATCGCAGCGTTTTCCCGAGCAGTTGAAGCGCCTGCAACCGAACAACTGGCTGCACCTGACACTGACGGTGTCGAATCCGCCGACTGACGGGCTGGGTCTCTACGGCAGCGGGATGTTCATTCTGAATCCGCCGTATACGCTCGCCCAGAGCATGAACGAGGCACTGCCCTACCTGGTCGAGATGCTCGGACAGGATAGCGGCGCCCGCTGCCAGATCGAGCACCGCGGAAACTGATCGACCGGCTGGCCGTTACGGCTGAGGTCTCGGTGCGAGCCTAGGCTGGGGGGGCTGCTGTCCACCCCACGCGGGGACATTGATATACGGCGCGACGAACAGCGGAACCGACGTGTTCGGCGCCTGCCCGGCCGGCGCCCGCATGCCTGCCGGCTCGACGATCGGCTCGGAAGACAACGGTGCCGTCTGCAGCACCAACCCGCCCTTGCCGTCCTGGATACCGCGTTGCGTATCGAGAATCAGCGGTTTGGACGACGTCGCGGCAACGGCCGCGAGTCCATGGACAAGCACCGCCGCGCCCAGAACGAGACGCGCGCGGGCACTTCGACGCACATCGAGACGCAAACGCATGATCGTGTCCTTCAGGATGAAAAGCAGGTGCATACCATAGCGCTGGACTGACGATTGCGCCAGATCCGGCGCACAAAAAAACAAAGCCCCGTCAAATACGGGGCTTGCTTATCGTTCGGTGCCACGTGGCACCTGACGGTGACTCCGATTACAGCGAGTAGCCGTTGGTTTCCAGCGAGCGGATGCGGCTCTCGAGCTGGACGATGTCCGACGAGGTGGCGAGGTAGGCCTCACGGCGTTCACGTTCTGCGGATTCGAACCAGTTGCTCAGCTTTTCGACGATGTAGGCGATCATTACGTTCTCCAAGGAAGGGGGACCCCTGGTGAATCGGTGTTCAGGGATTTCCCGTATAGGGTTATCCCGAATTATAGCGATGCCGCACCAAGATGCTAGTGAAATACTTGCATGGAAACCATTCCCAATCGGAATGACCGCCTGCCAAAGCATCGTAACTCATTGATTTATATGAAAATCAAATCGAGGCCTGATTTGAGCCTCGAGCGTGCGCACTAATTTGGTTCACCAACGGGGTCGGATAGACGCGCCAAAATCGGGCATTCGGGCCGCCCGTCACCATGACAGTGCGCAGCAAGATCGGCCAGGGTGTCGCGCATGTCGCTCAGCTCGGCGATGCGCTTGTCGAGTTCGGCCACATGCTCGAGGGCAATCGACTTCACTTCGGCGCTCGCGCGGGAGCGGTCTTGCCAGAGCATCAGCAGCTTGCGGATGTCCTCGACGAGAAAGCCAAGGCGTCGCGCCTGGCGGATGAAGCGGAGAATATGGATCTCGTCCGCACCGTAGATCCGGTAACCGGCGTCGGTACGCTTGCTCGGCGCCAGCAGACCGACCTGTTCGTAGTACCGGATCATCTTTGCGCTGACTCCGGATTCGCGCGACGCGTCGCCGATATTCATTCCCGCCCTCTCCATCAAGCCCTGGTTTCGAACATGAACGTCGACACGTGCAATCGCCGACGGCACGTCGATCGTATCAAATCGCGTGGTTTTGTTCCGGGGTAAGGATTGACTGCCGGATGACGGCTGAGTGACCTGATGTGTGTGCCAGTGGGATGTGATGAATAGCGCCGCCCATTCCCGATCCCCTGCGCATTTCCGTCGCACCAATGCAAAAACCCCCGCCTTTCGGGCGGGGGTTCTTGGCTTAGGGAGCCTGACGATTACCTACTTTCACACGGGAATCCGCACTATCATCGGCGTAGAGTCGTTTCACGGTCCTGTTCGGGATGGGAAGGGGTGGGACCGACTCGCTATGGTCATCAGGCAAA
>NZ_JAAGPB010000195.1:0-15163 GCF_017104585.1 Burkholderia sp. Ac-20392 | reverse complement strand
AGACCCCCGCGCTATCACCCGCGTTATACCCCCTTTCCCTCCCCCACGCTCTTCCGATCTCCCGCCCGGCGGCCCGCTCCGGCCCGCGCACCGTGCCCGGAGCCACCTCAAGCGCGTGTTTCGGCGAGATGTTAAAGTGCCCGCTACCAACGAAGCGACCAACAATCCAGCCGGCCGCGCGCGGCGTTCTGCGCGCGGCCGTCACGCACTTGCGTCTCCATGTCGAACACCATGACTCACCGCCAGTCCGAACTGCTGCTGAATCGCCTCGAAGCGCTGAGCTCGGGCCCGACGCGGCAGCATCTGCCCGACGGCCTGCGCGGCATCGAAAAGGAAAGCCTGCGCGTGACGCGCGACGGGATGATCGCGTTCACGCCGCATCCGCGCGCGCTCGGTTCGGCGCTCACGCATCCGTCGCTGACGACCGACTATTCCGAAGCGCTGATCGAGCTGATCACGCCCGCGGAAGGCGACGCCGCGATCACGCTTGAACGCCTCGACGATCTGCATCGCTACGTGTATGCGTCGCTCGGCGACGAGATGCTGTGGAACGACTCGATGCCCGGCCTGCTGCCGGCCGACGACCAGATCCCGATCGCCGACTACGGCACGTCGAACATCGGCCGCCTGAAGACGGTGTACCGGCGCGGCCTCGCGTATCGCTACGGTCGCACGATGCAGTGCATCGCCGGCATCCACTACAACTACTCGCTGCACGAGGAAGTGTGGCGGCGCCTGCATGCGGAAGAAGGCTCGACGGCCACGCTCGTCGATTACCAGTCGGAGCGCTATCTCGCGCAGATCCGCAACTTCCGCCGCCGCAGCTGGCTGCTGATGTACCTGTTCGGCGCGTCGCCAGCGCTCGACACGAAGTTCCTGCGCGGCAAGCCGCACAAGCTCGACACGTTCGACGCCGATACGCTGTATCTGCCGTATGCGACGAGCCTGCGGATGAGCGATCTCGGCTACTCCAACACGACCGCCCAGGCCGCGCTGCACGTCGACTACAACACGTTGCCCGGCTATCTCGACGCGCTGTCGAAGGCCGTGAGCGAGCCGTATCCGGCCTACGAGGCGATCGGCACGCATCGCGACGGCGAGTGGATCCAGATCAACACGAACGTGCTGCAGATCGAAAACGAGTTCTACTCGACGATCCGGCCGAAGCGCGTCACGTATTCGGGCGAGCGGCCGCTGCATGCGCTCGCGTCGCGCGGCGTGCAGTACATCGAGGTGCGCTGCCTCGACATCGATCCGTTCGAGCCGACCGGCATCGCGCTGGAAACGGCGCGCTTCATCGACGCGTTCCTGCTCGCGTGCGCGCTCGACGAGAGCCCGGCGCTCGACTGTCCCGCGTACAAGGAAGCGAACGCGAACTTCGGCAGCGTGACGATGGAAGGGCGCAAGCCAGGTCTCACGCTGCAGCGCGACGGCCAGCCGGTCACGATGCAGGTGTGGGCGGACGAGCTGATGGCCGATATCGAAACCGTCGGCCGTCGTCTCGACGAAATCCGCGGCGGCGACGAGCACGTGCGCGCGATCGCCGCGCAACGCGAGAAGCTCGCCGATCCGGAGCGCACGCCGTCCGCGCACGTGTTGCGCACGATGCGCGAACGCGGTCAGTCGTTCCTCGGGTTCGCGCTGGCGCAGAGCGAAGCGCATGCCGCGCATTTCCGCGCGCATCCGCCGTCGGCCGATACGCTGCGCACCGAGCAGGCGCTCGCTGCGAAATCGCTGGCCGAGCAGGCCGAGCTCGAAGCGAAGGAGGCCGGATCGTTCGATGCGTTCGTCGCGGCCTATCGCGCCTATACGTTGAACCGCTTCAGCGTGTAATGCCTGGCGCACGTGCACCGCGTCGGTCGGCGCGGTGCACGCTGCTTATCTCCGTCGCCGGTCGGGGCGCTCCGTTGTGCGCTCGATCCGGTTCGATCAGCCGTCAATGGTGTGCGTATGTGCCGCGATCGATCGCGTGCGGCAGCGCCGGCTTGCCCGATTCCACGTTTGCCCCGCCTTCGCTGCCGTAGCCGGCGTCTTCGCCGCGCGCTTGCGCGGCACGGCGCATGATCGCCTGCATGTTGTCCGGAAAGTCGGGACTGCTAGCGAGGCTCGTCCGGTAGCCGGCGGCCTGCAGCTCCACGAGTTCCTGGCGGACCTCGGCGCGCGTCAGCGTCGACGCGGCCTGCGCGTGAGCGGCGAAGGCCGCGCTGATCAGTACGCATGCGCAGGCCGCCTGTTTCATCGTCTTCATCGTGTTTACTCCGTGAGGTTCCGGTGCCGTGCCTGCCGTAGCCGGCGTGGGCGGAATCGATGCGACCAGTCTAGGCTTCGGACGCCAAACGAAACATCCCGCCCGCCGTCAGGCACCTTTGCCGCATGTGCAACATTGCGCAGGTGAGCCGCTCGCAGTGGGTTTCCTGTCGAACGCGACAGCGGCTCGCCCGCTGCCGGTCAGCGTGTGGCAACTGGTATGTATCGGGTCGGCACGCATCGGGCTTGTCCCCCTTGTACAAGCGCCGCGCGCCTCCTAACCTCTTTTAAGCGACTGATCGGTTGGCCGTGCGACGTCGTTGCGTGCGCAAGCGTCTGGTCGTTGTTGCGACTGCAGAACGTTGAGGTGAATTGAATCCGGGGGGCGACGTGCCAGCCCGGGTTGATCGAACGAGGCATGGGACCCGAGTAGGTGCTGAAGCGCCAACTCCATCCAGCCACGCCATGGGACCCAAGTAAGCGCTAAAGCGCCAACTCGGATCGACCGCCGTGGGGTTGGAGTGAGCGCTGAAGCGCCAACTCTGGCCGACCGCCGTGGGGTTGGAGTAAGCGCTGAAGCGCCAACTCCACCCAGCCACGGCATGGGATCCGAGTAGGCGCTAAAGCGCCAACTCGGATCGACCGCCGTGGGGTTGGAGTAAGCGCTGAAGCGCCAACTCCAACCAACCACGCCATGGGGCCAGAGTAAGCGCTGAAGCGCCAACTCTGGCCGACAGGAGACACGATGAACCCCACCGACGCCCTACCGCCCGGCATCGTCTTCGCACAGCCATTGACGCCAGTCGCCAACTCGCTGCTGCTGTCCTTCCTCGTCGCCGCGATCCCGATCGCGGTCGCGCTGATCGCGCTCGGCGTGCTGCGCCGCCCAGCGTGGCAGGCGTCGCTCGCCGGGCTCGTCGCCGGCCTCGCGGTCGCGATCGGCGCGTGGGGCATGCCGGCCGGGCTCGCGTTCAACGCGGTCGGTGCGGGCATGGCGCTCGCGGTCGTGCCCGTGATGTGGATCGTCTTCAACGCGCTGCTGCTGTACAACATCGCGGTGAAGTCAGGCCGCTTCGACCAGTTCCGGCAGTGGATGCTCGACAACCTGCCCGACGATCGCCGCCTCGTGCTGCTCGTCGTCGCGTTCTCGTTCGGCTGCCTGCTCGAAGGGATCTCGGGATTCGGCACGCCGGTCGCGATCACGAGCGCACTCCTGATCGCGCTCGGTTTCCCCGCGCTCGAAGCACTCACCTATACGCTGCTGTTCAACACGGCACCGGTCGCGTTCGGCGCGCTCGGCGTGCCGATCACCGTGCTCGGCGCGGTCACGTCGCTGCCGCCCGCGACACTCGCGCAGATGGTCGGCCGCCAGTTGCCGTTCTTCGCGCTGCTGCTGCCGTTCTACGTGGTCGGCGCGTACGGCGGGCTGCGCTCGATTTCGAAACTGTGGCCGGCGCTGCTCGTGTCGGGCGGCAGCTTCGCGATCGCGCAGTTCGTCACGTCGAACTTCCTCGGCTACCAGCTCACCGACGTGCTGTCGTCACTCTCGTCGCTGATCGTCACGATCGGCTTCCTGCAGGTGTGGAAGCCGCAGCCCGATCCGCAATACGCACTCGCGCGCAGCGTGCCGGCAACGGCCGGCGCCGCGCGGGCGGGCTTCGGCGGCTGGCTGCCGTGGCTCGTCGTGTCGGTCGTCGTGATCGTGTGGGTGCACGCGAACATCGCGACGATCGGCGACGTGAAGATCAAGTGGCCGGGCCTGCACAACGCCGTGTTCGTGTCGCTGTACCACAAGCCCTATGCGGCGATCTGGGACTTCCAGCCGCTCGGCACGGGCACCGCGATCCTGGTGTCGGCGATCATCACGGCCGCGCTGACGCGCACCGGCGTCGGCGCGTTCTTCGAATGCGTGGTCAAGACCTGGCGGCAGACGTGGATCGCGATCGTCACGGTGATGATGATCGTCGGGCTCGCGTACCTGCTGAACTACTCGGGAATCAGCTACACGCTCGGCACCGGCGTCGCGTCGACCGGCGCGCTGTTCCCGCTGGTGTCCGCGTCGCTCGGCTGGATCGCCGTGTTCCTGTCCGGCAGCGACACGTCGGGCAACGCGCTGTTCGGCAACCTGCAGGTCGTCGCCGCGCGGCAGCTCGGCCTCGACCCGGTGCTGATGGCCGCGACCAACTCGTCGGGCGGCGTGATGGGGAAGATGATCTCGCCGCAGAACATCGCGACGGGTGTGTCGACGACCGATCTGAAAGGGCAGGAAGGTGTCGTGTTCGCGCGCACGTTCTGGCACAGCGTGATCCTCACGCTGCTGCTCGGCGTGCTCGTGTTCCTGCAGCAGCACGTGTTGACGTGGATGATTCCGGCATTGCCGAAATGATGTGAGCGCAACGACAGAAGGAAGGCACGAGGAAAAACGAGGGAAGGCGCGGGAAAAGCGCCAGTAACGTGCGGAACCGGCGAACGCGCGGCAGTTCAGCGCGCGTTCGCCCGCCGCGCCGTTCGTCCTGCTTCATCCGCCGCGGCCGCGTCGCCGCCGGCCGGCAGGATGCACGCGAGGAATGCGTCGAT
The DNA here is from genome assembly GCF_017104585.1 of Burkholderia sp. Ac-20392. NCBI lineage: Bacteria > Pseudomonadati > Pseudomonadota > Betaproteobacteria > Burkholderiales > Burkholderiaceae > Burkholderia > Burkholderia sp. Ac-20392. The sequence goes on along the minus strand of NZ_JAAGPB010000195.1, from coordinate 10,339 downwards.
CGCCGGGCTCTGGCGGCGCGCTTTCAGGTAGTACACGTATTCGTCGATCGTCGTGTCGACGCCGCGCAGCGCGATCACGCGCAAATCCGGATGACGTTCGGCCTCGCCGAGCGGAAACAGGCTGCCACCCACGCCGTGCAGGATCGCCTCGCGGATCGCTTCGCGGCTGCCGATCTCGGCCACCGAGACGGCCGCGACACCGGCCGTTTCGAGAATCGTCTCCGTGCAGCGGCGCGTGACCGAGCCTTCCTCGCGAATCAGCAGCCGCACGTCGGCGAGCTGCGCCGGATCGATCGCGTCGAAACGCGCGAGCGGATGGTTGCGATGCACGACCAGCACGAGCGGGTCGGTCGAGATCACCTTGCGTTCGAGGCCGTCGGCATCGTTGCGCTGCGACGAGACGGCGAGGTCGATGCGAAATTCCTGCAGCGCCTGCAGGATTTCCTCGGAGTTGCCGATCCGGCACGTGAGCGCGATCGACGGATGCGCGTTCGAGAAGCGGCCGACCGCGTCCATGATGTAGTACGGCCCCGTCGCACCGATCCGCAGGTGGCCTTCGAACAGGCCGCCGACGTTGCGCAGCATGATGTCGGCCTGCGCCTCGAGCGCAATCATCTTCTCGACGAGCGGCAGCAGCTCGATGCCCGTCTCGGTGACCTCGAGCTTGCGGCCGCTGCGGTAGAACAGCTCGACGCCGTACACCTGCTCGACCTGCCGGATCTGCGCGGCAATCGTCGGCTGGCTCACGCCCAGGTGGCGCGCGGCGCGCGTGATGCTGCCCTGCCGGACGGTCGCGTGGAACGCCTTCAGCTGATCGAACACGACTCGGCTTCTCCCCTCTGTATCGCGCGTCAGCGTAGCGCATGCGTATGTCGGCCGGATGAAAGGCGCGTCGTGGGCCGCTTCGAAAAAATTCCTGTGGGTAACCAAAAGAAACCTGCGGTAACCGGTCACGGCCGGGACACGCCGATGCGGGGTAATAACGGCAACGCACCACCGCCGGCCCCGCTCGACCGGCGCCCCACTCCTACCGACAACAGGGTTCTCTTCATGTCCTCGAACAATCGACGCGATTTCCTGCGCCTCGCCGCGCAGTCGGCCGGCGCGATGGCCGCCTACGCGGGCTTTCCGCCCGCGATCCGCAATGCGCTGGCGATGCCGGCCGCCTATCGCACGGGCACGATTCGCGACGTCGAACACGTCGTGATCTTCATGCAGGAAAACCGTTCGTTCGACCATTACTTCGGCGGGCTGCGCGGCGTGCGCGGCTTCAACGATCCGCGCCCGCACCTGCTGCCGAGCGGTGCACCGGTGTGGCAGCAGCCGCCGGCGTCGGTGTTCACGAAGAACTACCATTCGCGCGGCCTCGATCCGTCGGCGCCGTACGTGCTGCCGTTCTACCTCGATCCGAAGCAGACGACCGAATTCCAGCCGGGCACCAACCACGGCTGGAGCAGCGGCCACCTGTCCTGGAACAACGGCCAGTGGGACCAGTGGGTGAACCAGAAGCAGGACGTGCTGACGATGGGCTACCTGAAGCGCCAGGATCTCACGTACCACTACGCGCTGGCCGACGCGTTCACGATCTGCGATTCGTACTTCTGTTCCGCGCACGCCGACACCGCGCCGAACCGCATCTACCTGTGGACCGGTACGGTCGACCCGCGCAACATCTACGGCAACCCGCCGAACGGCCCGGGCATCGGCGAGCGTGACGATACCAACGGCTACACGTGGACGACCTATGCGGAACGCCTCGAGAACGCGAAGATCAGCTGGAAGGTGTACCAGGGCGGCACGGGCATCCCGGGCGACCCGACCGACAACTACACCGACAACTCGCTGATGTTCTTCAAGCGCTTCCAGGTGAAGGAAGGCGCGAGCGGCCCGCTGGTCGACAAGGGCGCATCGGATCACACGCTCGCCGAGCTGAAGGCCGACGTGCAGGCGAACCGGCTGCCGCAGGTGTCGTGGATCGTGTCGCCGTACAAGTACAGCGAGCACCCGCAGGCATCGCCGACCGACGGCGCGTTCTACATCAACATGGTGCTCGAGGCGCTGACGTCGAACCCGGAAGTGTGGGCGAAGACGGTGTTCATCCTGAACTACGACGAGAACGACGGGCTGTTCGACCACGTCGTGCCGCCGGTGCCGCCGGTGACGAGCGGCGTGGGTGGCCAGGGCATCGTGTCGTCGAACCTGCTGTCGAATCTCGGCGACGAACTGCTCGACCTGAACAAGTACCCGGGCGAAATGAGCCCGCTCGTACCGGGTGCGGACCCGGGCGGCATCCAGCCGATCGGCCTCGGGCCGCGCGTGCCGCTGATCATCATCTCGCCGTGGACGAAGGGCGGCTGGGTGTGCTCGGAGACGTTCGACCATACGTCGGTGCTGCGTTTCCTCGAAGCGCGTTTCGGCGTGAAGGAGCCGAACATCAGCGCATGGCGTCGCTCGATCTGCGGCGACCTCACGTCGGCATTCGACTTCTCCGCGCGCCCCGACACGCGCACGGTGAGCTTCACGGTGCCGCAGCACATCGCGACGGCCGGCCAGGCGTACCAGGTGCCCGCGCAGCAGTCGATGCCGGCGCAGGAGCCCGGCACGCGTCCGGCACGTGCTCTGCCGTATGAGCTGTTCGTGCACAGCCGCGTGAGCGGGCATGACGACAGCGTGTCGCTCGACTTCGCGAACACCGGTGACGCAGGCGCCGCGTTCTACGTGTACGACCGCCGCAACCCGACGACGCCCCCGCGCCGCTACGCTGTGTCCGCGCACGACCGCTTCGTCGACACGTGGAACACGTCGGCCGCACGCGGCGACTATCATCTCGCGGCCTACGGCCCGAACGGCTATCTGTGCGAGTTCCAGGGCAACACGCGGCTAGCGACGGACGGCCGCCATGCGAACGCCGAAGCGCGGATCGGCTACGACGTGCGCAATCGTCACGTGTACCTGCAACTGCGCAACAGCGGGCGCGCGACGTGCCGCGTGACGGTCGACAACGCATACAGCCACAAGCATGCGCGAACCTACACGCTGGAGCCGGGCGAACGCATCGAGGATCACTTCGAGCTGTCGTCGAGCCACGGCTGGTACGATCTGACGATCACCGCGACGACGCTGCGCGGCGGCGACGACAAGGTCGTGCGCCGCTTCGCGGGCCACGTCGAGACGGGCCGGCCGAGCCAAAGCGATCCGGGGCCGGTGAAGCACACGACGGCCTGACGGCCGGCATGTGTCGCGCGATCCGGGTGAAGTCTGCCCGCCGCGCGACCACCGCCTGCCGGCTGCGTTTCAGTGGCGTTCCGGCAGGCGGAATTGGCTTTTGGAGACTGAAAACTGTTGACAATGTGTCGGGCCGAGGATATATAAGGATCATTCGCCGATATGGCGCCCTCGTTTTCTACCGCAGCCTTGCTGCCTGCCCGACCATGACAGCCCCGAACGCGCTCAGCGCCATCGAACTCCTGCAAAGCCAGTCGCTTGCGATGATCGTCCAGGACATGCTCGAGCGCGCGATCGTCTCCGGCGAATACGCCCCTGGCGAGAAGCTCAACGAAGTCGAGATCGCGACCAAGCTGAACGTGTCGCGCGGCCCCGTGCGCGAAGCATTCCGCGCGCTCGAACAGGCCGGCTTGCTGCGCAACGAGAAGAACCGCGGCGTGACGGTGCGCGTCGTACCGCTGCGCGAGGCGGAGGAGATCTACGAAGTGCGTGCGATGCTCGACGAGTCGGTCGCGCGCGCGCTCGCGAAGCGCATCTCGCCCGACACGCTGAAGGTGCTGAAGGGCATCATCCAGTCGATGAAGGACGCCGCGAAGACGCACGACGTCACGCGCTACACCGAGCTGAACGTGCAGTTCCACGACGCGATGGTCGTCGGCGTCGGCAATACGCACCTCACCGATACCTACCGCCGGCTCGTGCGCCAGCTCGGCCTGTTGCGCCAGGCCGCGATCGAGGCCGAGGAGGATGCGATCGCCGTGTCCGCGGCCGAGCACGACAAGATTGTGCAGGCGCTCGCGGGCGGCGATGAAGAGCAGGCGGTGGCGCTCGTGCGCGAGCACGTGTCGCACGGTCTCGAGCGGATGCGTCGCACGCACGAGCAGGGGTTGCCCTCGACGGGCAAGTCGGCGCGGGAGAAAGCCGGCGCGTGAGTGGGCGCAGCAGGTGTCGCGGATCGGGGCGAAATCGACGGTGCCCGGGCCGAATGCGGCGATCGCCGGCTCGCGATTATTTGCCGCCGCGTTTATCGAAGAAATCGTCCAGAACCCAGCCTGTGCCGGATTGGCAATGCACTTGAGTGTATGCGTAAACCTTGGCAGTGCGATCTGCTAGTGGAGCGCAAGGCTCGCCTTTCCTGACCGTGAAGACCGGTTGGGTTCTATCGTCGTTTGGTTCGGCGAAGGCAGGCATATCCTGAAGCGCTGTCCATTTCTCATCTCTATATTTTGAGCACCCACTGATCATCACAGTGAGTATGGCCAATAGCAGAAGGCGCGTCATCGTTTGGGATATCGTCGGATTCCAATCAATCGCTTTGAATGGCGCAGACCTGTCATCAAATCCGCAGGGGCTATGATACCCGGGAGTTGCCATCTCGGGTCGTGAGCGAGAATTCCCGCCTTGCCAAGTACTTCGGCTATATTCGATGAGCAATTGTTATCGATGAGAGAGTAGCGCTTGTTTTCGTGTCGCCTTTTTTCTTATCTCAGAAATTACAACGTCTTTCTCGCGCTCCGATGCATGAATGAGATAGCCGATCGTATCGCGTTGCATCTTGGTTTGCTGACGATTCAGGTAATTCAAGACGTTATCAACGTCCCATCCCGGGTGTGCCCTGCCATATACGACTCCATCGATTGCGATCGCGGCGCGCCCGAACTGCGATCCTCGTGAGACGGATCGGGAGTCACTTATCAAGACTTCAATGGTGGATGATTGGCACATGAAAATCGTGATGAATTCATTCTCTCCTGGACGCATGAAATCCTAGCATGCTGTTTCGGGTAATAAAATCGAGATAATGAAGTGGCATAAATGCATGCCTCGCAGTGCACGCCTCGTCAATTCGTCTTTCATTAAGACATGTCTTATTTGGATGGGGTTATATGGATAATGATCCGTCTAATTTTAATAAACGCAGCGTCAGTGATTTGACGTGTTCTATGGAGGGGCTTCCCTTCTTCGTTTTCCACGAGACGGGTGAGCTAAAAGAACGGCGACGCGACAGTCCTGGCGAGCCGGTCGCGTTCTTCTTCCCCTATCGCATTGTCCTGACGGTCACGCCTTGTCGGCCTTCCCGGCCGCGCTCGCGAACTTCGCGAGCCACGTGTCGACAACAGCCGGCTGCCGGCTCTCGTCTTCCGCGCGCTCCTTGCGGCGGATCGCATTGCGCACGACGTGCGCGCCGACATAGCGGATCGGCTCCGGCGGGAACGCCCCCAGCGGGCCGCGCACGATCGGGCTGCGCGTCCACGCGTTATCGAGGCCGAGCACGAGCGACGACAGGATCTGCCCGCCCATGTAGGTCGGCCCCACGCCGTTGCCCGAATAGCCGAAGCCGTAGAACACGTTCGGCGCGTCGTCGAGGCGGCCGAAGAACGGGAAGCCGGTGACCGAGCGATCCGACGGCCCGTTCCAGCTCGCCGTGACCGGCACGCCCGCGAGCGACGGAAAGAACTCGCGCAGGCTTTGCGTGAGCTGCGCCTCGTACGGCGAGCGCCGGTCGAACACGGGCGCGATGCGGCTGCGCCACGAGAACGTGTTGCCGCCCTTGCCGAGCATCAGCCGCCCGTCGGCGGTGGTGCGGTAGTAGTAGACGAAGATCCGCGAATCGAGCACCGACACGCCGTCCACGAGCCCGGTCTTCTCAAGCAGTTCCGGGCATTTCTCGGTGATGACCATGTCGCTCGACACGACCGCGATCGTGCGCTCGAACTGCGGGAAGCGGCTCGCCATCCACGCATTGATCGCGAACACGAGCTTGCCCGCGCGCACGCTGCCGGACGGCGTGCGCACGACAGCCGGCTGCCCGGGCGTGAAGTCGAGCATCGGCGTGCGTTCATAGATCCGGATGCCCATCGCGAGCGCGACGCGGCGCAGCCCGCGCACGAGCTTGCCGGGATGCACGGTCGCGGCGATCGGCGAGTAGACGCCGTCGAGATTGCGTGCGGACCCCGAACGGCGTGCGACTTCCGCGGGCGGCAGCGGCTCGTAGCTGTGGATGCCGCACGCGGCGAGCGCGTCGAGCACCGGCGCGAGCGTGCCGACCTGCGCGCGCGACGTCGCGGTGTACAGCGTGCCGTCGAGCCGTAGCTCGGCATCGATGTCGTGCGCGCGGCAGAAATCGGCGATGTGCTGCACGGCCGCTTCGGATGCCTTCACGAGCCGGATCGCCTCGGCTTCGCCGAACAGCCGTCGCAGCGTCAGGAATTTTGCGGACCACGTGAGCAGGCAGCCGCCGTTGCGACCGCTCGCGCCGGCGCCACACAGGTCGGCCTCGACGATCGCGATGTCGAGCGCGGGGTTCTGCTGCTTCGCCTGGATCGCGGTCCAGAGCCCGGTGAAGCCGCCGCCGACGATGCACACGTCGGCCTGCGTCGCACCTTGCAGCGCGGGGGCGAGATCGCCGTCGTTGAACAGCGCTTGTTCGATCCAGAAGGGTCGCATGGGAGGGTTCGTCGAAAAGGGGCGGGGCCGTGCCGCGCACGGCCGGAAAAAAATGGCCTCCGCATGCGAACGTGCATGCGGCGGGGTACCTCACGTCACGTCGTAGTGCGTCACGTCAGGCGGCTGCTTCGGCCGACACGCGGCGCACGCCCATCGCCCGCAGCGTGTCGGCGATCGCGGCGACGGCGCCCGGGATGCCGGCTGCGCCGAAGTGGCCGATGCAGCCGACCCGGAACGTCTCGACCTCGGTCAGCTTGCCCGGATACAGGATGTAGCCGCGCTTCTTGACCTCCTGGTAGAACCGCTTGAAGTCGTAGTTCGGATCGTCCGGCGCATGGAACGTGACGATGATCGGCGCCTGGATCGCCGGATCGAGGAACGGCCGGAAGCCGAGCGCCAGCATCCCGTCGATCAGCGCGCGATAGTTGCGCTGGTAGCGGCCGCCGCGCGCGGCGAGCCCGCCTTCGTCGACGTATTGCGCGACGGCTGCGTCGAGCGCCGCGACCACGTGCGTCGGCGGCGTGAAGCGCCACTGCGTCGTGCGCTGCATGTAGGCCCACTGGTCGTACAGATCCATCGCGAGCGAGTGACTGTTGCCTTCGCAGCGTTCGAGCGTGCTGCGTTTCGCGATCACGAAGCCGAGCCCCGGCACGCCTTCGAGGCATTTGCCGGACGCCGCGATCACCGCGTCGAACGGCGTCGTGCGCGCGTCGATGTCGATCGCGCCGAACGAGCTCATCGCATCGACGATCAGTGCGCGGCCGTGCTTCGCGACGACCTGCGCGATGTCGTGCAGCGGGTTCAGCACGCCGGCGCCCGTTTCGCAGTGCACGAGCGCGACGTGCGTGATGGTCGGATCGGCGACGAGCGCGCGCTCGACGTCGGCCGGATCGACGCGGCGATCCTCGCTGTAGTCGATCGTCGTCAGTTGGCGGCCGAGCACGCGGCAGATCTTTGCGATGCGCTGGCAGTACGCGCCGTTGTTCGGCACGAGCACGTGGCCGTCGCGCGGCACGAGCGTGCCGAGTGCCGCTTCGACCGAGAACGTGCCGCTGCCTTGCAGCGGCACGCATTCGTGCGTGCCTTCGCCGTGCACGATCTGCAGCAGGCGTTCGCGCAGCCGCGCGGTGATCGCGTTGAAGTCGCTGTCCCACGATCCCCAGTCGCGCAGCATCGCGTCGCGCGTGGTGTCGGAGGTCGTCAGGGGGCCGGGGGTGAGCAGGATGGGCTGGGCGGCGAGCGTCATGGTGTCTCCTTGATGAAGTCGGGACGTCACGTGAATGCGGCTAAAAAGTCAGTGGCGATGCGGGTTGCGCCAGGCCTGCGTGCGGCGCAACAGTCGATGCGAGATGCACGCGAACAGCACGCAGGCGAACGACGAGGTCGCGAGCACGAGCGTGGCCATCGCGGCGGCCGGGCCCATCTGGCCCGCGTCGTCGAGGTTCAGGATCGCGACCGACGCGGGCTGCGTGTCGGGCGAGTAGAGGAACGCGACGGCCGAGACAGTCGTCATCCCGTTGACGAACAGGTAGCGCGCGATCAGCAGGATCGCGGGCAGGCACACGGGCACGGTCACGCGCAGGAAGGTCTTGTAGAACGGCACCTTCAGCGACGCGGACACGGCCTCGAACTCGCTGTCGATCTGCCTGAGCGCGGTGACGGCGGTCAGGTGGCTCGATGCGTAGTAGTGCACCACCGTGACGATCGCGAGCAACCACAGCGAGCCGTACAGCCCGTTCAGCGGGTTGCCGGGCGCGTTGAACAGGAAGATGTAGCTGATGCCGAGCACGAGCCCCGGCACGCCCATCGGCAGGATCGCGCACAGGGCGATGAAGCCGCGCAGCCAGCGCGCGCCGCGCGTCTTCTCGATCAGGTATGCGCCGCCGAACACGACGATCGTGCCGCCGAGCGCGACGGTCGCGGCCATCCGCAGGCTGTTCTTGTACGCGTCGAAGATGCCGGCGCCGATCAGCCCCATCTTGTAGTGCTGCAGCCCGAGGCTCATCTGGTACGGCCAGAACTTCACGAACGACGCGAACACCGAGATGCCGACCACCGCGATGAAGAACGCGCACACGATGCCGCAGTACGCGAGCATCGCGGCGTCGAAGCCGCGCGACGGCTTCGGCTGGTACGGCGTCGAGCGTGCGCCGAGCTGCGACTGCTGGCGGCGGCGGATGAAGAAGTCGACGCCGAACGCGACCAGCGCCGGGCACAGCAGCATCAGGCTTACGACCGCGCTGCGGTTGAAGTCCTGCAGGCCGATGATCAGCTTGTAGATGTCGGTCGACAGCACGTTGTACGAGCCGCCGATCACGACCGGCACGCCGAAGTCGTTGATGCACATCGTGAACGCCACCATCGTCGCGCTGATCAGCCCGTACTTCGCGCCGGGCAGCGTGATCGTGAAGAACTTGCGCATGCGGCTCGTACCCATCGCGTCGGCGGCCTCGTAGAGCCGGCCGTCCGCCAGCGACAGCGCGGTGACGAGAATCATCAGCACGTGCGGGAACGACGCGTACACCATGCTCAGCACGATGCCCGGCAGCCCGTAGATCGAATGGCCGTGCAGCAGCGGCTTCAACAGCCCCGCGTTGCCGAACCAGTAGATGAACGACACCGCGGACAACAGCGTCGGCGCGAGCAGCGGCAACAGCGCGACGGTACGCGCGGCGTTCTTGAACGGCATGCACGAGCGGGTCAGCGCGTACGCGAACGTGAACGCCATCGGCACGACGATCGACGTGACGAGCGCGCCGACCGTCAGCGAATGCAGCATCGAGCGCAGCACGCCGCTGTCCTCGAGATACTCGATGAAGTTGTGCGCGCCGACGAAGCGTCCGTCCGCATCGACGAAGCATTTCTGCACGACGAGCGCGAGCGGCAGCAGCAGGAACATCGACATCAGCGCGGCCATCGCCAGCAGCGCGAGCTGCGCGATGCGGTCGTGCCAGTGCGTGATCTGCCGCACGTCGGCGGGGGCGGAGGCGCCGCGGCGGCGCTCGGTCAGGACGGTGCTCATTGCAGTCGCTCCTTCGCGCTCGGGAACACGCGGACATGCTCGCGATCGAGCGCGAGGTCGATGCGCGCGCCGGCCTGGACGCCGGTGCGGTCGACGTCGTGATACGACAGGTCGGCGACGATCTCCTGGCCGTCGAGCCCGTCGATCCGGAAGCTCACGCGGCAGAACGCGCCGAGGAATTCGAGCTTTTCGACGCGGCCGGCCAGCACGTTGTCGGCCGTTTCTCCCGGCACGCGGATGCGCAGGTCCTCGGGCCGCACGTAGACCGACACCGCCGCGCCTTGCGCGGGGCGTGCCGTGCCATGGCGGCAGTCGAGGCCGACCGTGCCCGCGCGCAGCGTGCCGTCCTGCGCGACTTCGGCGGGGATCGTGTTGACGCGGCCGATGAAGTCCGCGACGAACGGCGACGCGGGCTGCCGGTAGATTTCGAGCGGCGTGCCGATCTGCTCGATCACGCCGTGGTTCATCACGACGATGCGGTCGGCCATCGACAGCGCTTCTTCCTGGTCGTGCGTGACCATGATCGTCGTCACGCCGAGCCGCTGCTGCAGCGCGCGGATCTCTTGGCGCAGCCGCACGCGCACCCGCGCGTCGAGCGCCGACAGCGGCTCGTCGAGCAGCAGCAGGCCGGGCGAGGTGGCGAGC
>NZ_JAAGPB010000194.1:0-14991 GCF_017104585.1 Burkholderia sp. Ac-20392 | reverse complement strand
GCCGTTCGCCGGTTGTGCACCCGGCTTGCGGACGCCGCCGCGGCCTTCCATGTTGCCCGTCGCATACACATCGACTTCGTTCGGCTTCGAGAAGCTGTCGGTCGGCAGCGGCACGTCGGCGGTCTGCAGCGGCTTCACGAGGTGCGGCGTGATCACGAAGATCAGCTCGGTACGGTCCTGCTGGAACGAGGTACTGCGGAGCAGCGCGCCGAGCACGGGAATTTCGCCGACACCCGGGAGCGCCTTCAGCGCGCCGGTCCCGTTGTCCTTGATCAGCCCGCCGATCGCGAACGTTTCGCCGTCGCCCATCTGGACCGTCGTCGACGCGCGCCGCGTCGTGATCAGCGGCAGGATCGACGTGCCGCCGATGTTGGTCGCGCTCAGCGTGACCCCCGTCTGCGACAGCTCCGACACTTCCGGCGCGACCTTCAGGCTGATCCGGCCGTTGCCCAGCACCGTCGGCGTGAACTTCAGCGCGACGCCGAACTCCTCTTCCTGCAGCGTGATCGACGACGTGCCGTTGCCGCTGCTTTGCGGGATCGGGATGAAGATCTTGCCGCCGGCGAGGAACGTCGCTTCCTGGCCGCTGATCGTCACGAGATTCGGCTCCGCGAGGATCTTGACCAGGTTGTCGGTGTTCTGCGCGTCGGCCGCGAGGTTGAACGGCTTGTTGTTCGCCTTGCTGAATGCGATCCCGGTTGCGACGCCCGCGAGCAGGTTGCTGACCAGCGCGCCACTCCACGAACCGAACCCGCCCTGGATGTTGAGCGCGCTGCCCATCTGGTTGATCAGCGTCTTCGACACCTCGGCCACCTTCACCTCGAGCATCACCTGCTGCGGCGACGTGACGTTCAGCATGTTGAGCACCCCGCCGCCCGCCTTGCCGCCGCCCGCCGGATCGCCCGCGCTGTCACCATACGCACGGGCGATCTGCACGGCCTGCTGCGCGGCCATCGAGCTGGACACGGTGCCGGCCAGCACGATCGTGCCGGCGGCGGTCGATACATGGATGTCGCGCTCGTTCGGCATCAGCTGCGTCAGCGACGCCTGCAGGCCGCCGGCGTCCGCACCGACCGCGACGTCGATCACGCGGCATGCACCGCTCCTGCCCTGCACGATCATGTTGGTCGTGCCGACCGCGAGCCCGAGGATGTACAGCGTCTGCGGCGAGACCATCGTGGCCTGCGCGACGGCCGGATTGCCGATCGTCCGATTGCGGACCGGCTCCGGCATCGGCACCAGCAGCGACTTGCCGAGCGGCACGCTGACACTCGTCGATTCGCGCACGGCGCCGACGCAGTTCGGTCCGCGCAGCGGCCCCGCCGATGCGGCGGGTGCGGCGGCCGCCACCGGCGCCATGCTGATCGTCATCTGCATCGGCCCCTTGCCGACCGCGGCCGGCGCGCTGGCGCCGCCCTTCGTCAGCACGGCCGACTCGATGCCTTCCTGCGCGAGTGCGCTATAAACGGTCAGCCATCCCGAACAGAGGATCGCGGCCATCATCGTGCCCCGTGCCACGCGCGTCCGCAGCGGGCCGGTACCTGTGCATTGCGGTTTGATCTTCATTTCGTCTGATCCCCCGAGAGACCGGCGCCGTGCCGGTTATCGACTTCCAGGGCCGCCGCGCGATGCCGGCGGCCGTTTATGTGGCTGCAGTGAATTGATTCAGAAGCACTCGACGCTGCCCTTCACGCCCGTCAGCACGCCGACGCAGTCGCGCCGTACTTCCGGCGCCACGTGCGAGGCGACGTGCACACGGACCGTCTTCACACGGACCGGTGCGGGCGCCGCTTCGGGTGCGGGCTCCTTGCCGAGCAGCGTCAGCTTGGTCGCGCCGTCGGTGTTCAGCGTCTTCTGGTCGACCTGGTTGCGCAGCACGAGCGACAGCGTGCCGACGCTGCGTGCGAGGTCGAGGCGTTCGGCCTGGTCGGGCGTGACTTCCAGCGTCACCGCGTTGACCACCTTCGGCGCCGTGTCGTCGCGGCTGACCTGCTGCGCGACGGCGAGCACGAGGATGTGCTCGAGCACGATCTTCGAAATGCTTTGCCCGTCGGTCTTGCCCTGCTGTTCCTGCGTGTTGACGATCACGTCGACGTAGTTGCCCGGCAGCGCGAAGCCGGCGACGCCGACCACGTCGTTCACGCGCACCGTGATCGCGCGGCTGCCGTCGGCGATGACCGCGGACAGCCCGCCCTTCGTGCCGACCGGCGCGAGCTTCGACTCGATCACCGGCTCGCCGCGTGACAGGCTGGTGCGCACGACGCGCCCTTCGAGCCCCTTCGTATCGGTGAACGCACCGGTAGGCACGCTGCCCGACGGCCAGCTGACCATGTGGATCTGGTTCGGCCCGAGCGGTTCGCCCAGGTTCAGGTCGGTGGTGGCCACCGCGACCGGCGTGACCGAACTCGTGGATGTCTGCACCAGCCAGTGGGACGCGAACACGACCGCGGCAAGACCCGCGACCATCGCGACGACCAGCATCATGACCGCTCGACTGTTTTTCATGGCAATGCTCCTCGACGAATCGTGAAAGAAACGGCTCAACCGGTAACGAACGTACGGCCACCGCGCTCGACAGGCGGCGGATGGCTGCCGTCACGTTCGGGTGCCGCGCCGAAATAACTCGCCCACGCGTCGTACAGTGCGTCGTGCGTCACCTCGGGCGGATCGCCGCGGTAACGCGCGCCGGCAGCCACGAGACGCAGCAGGTCCGCCGGGAAACAGGCGAGAAACGCCTTGCCGGTCGGCAGGTGCAGCCGATGCAGCAGGTAGTCGAATGCATCGCTCGCCGATACGAGTCCCAGCGATGCGCAGGCCGCGTTGTACACGGCACGGTAGTCGTCGATCGACATCGCACCGACGTGCAGCTTCGAACCGAGGCGGCGCAGGAACGCGTCGTCGCCAAGCTGGTCCGGCGACAGGTTGCTCGAGAACACCGGCCAGACATCGAACGGCATCACGAAGCGGTTGCCGGATTCGAGCGTCAGGAAATCGACGCCGCGATCGAGCGGGCGCAGCCAGCGATTGAGCAGGTCGCGCGGCTCGACGCGCTGGCGGCCAAGATCGTCAACGACGTACATGCCCATGTTCGCCTTCATGTGCGGCGGCGCCTGGTAGAAGCCGGCGGCCTCGTCGCGGCGCAGGTCGAGTTCGTCGAGCGTCAGTTCGCCGCCCGACATCACGACCGGCCGCTTGCACAGACGCCAGCGGCGATCGACCGACTGGCCGCCGGACTGTACGCCCGCGTCGACATGGACGAGCGGGTCGTACATCTGGATCACTTCGCCGGCCGCGCAGATCGCGTGCGGCACCGGCACTCGGCCATGCATCAGCGAGCCGAGCCGCTCGGCGAGGAAGGTCTTGCCGCTGCCGGCCGGACCGTAGATCAGCAGCGGACGGCCCGCGTTCAGCGCGGCAGCCGCCGCATCGAGCACCGACGTGTCGATCACGATGCCTTCGAAGGCCGCCCACACTTCGTCCTGGCTGATGTGCAGCTTGCGTACCGAATGCGCGTTCAGGCACTCGAGATAGGCATCGAGCGTCACCGGCGCGGGCCCGCTGTAGCCGCTGCGCGACCGTTCCTCCAGCGCGAGCACGCGGCCCGCGTCGGTCAGGCGAAACGTCACGTCGAGATCGGTCGCGCCGCGATGGGTGAGCTCGACGAGATGCTCGCGCACCAGGAAGGCGAAGACGTCGTCGAGCACCGCGAGCGGCAGGCAGTGCCGTTCGACCAGGTCGCCGTACGACGGGCGCCCGAGCATCAGCGTCGACTTCAGCACGAGGCCGGCGACGAACGTCATGCTCAACCCGGTTTCCTCGAGCGAGCGCGGCGCCGCCGGCAACTGGGCGCCCAGCTTCGTATGCACTTCCCGCGACGGCAACGGATCGGGCAGCCGTGCCACCTGCGCGTCGCGTCTCGGTTCGGTGTGGTTCGTGTTCATGATCGTTCCGTCCTCGTTGCGGATGCGTCGCGCTATGCGCACGATGCGAACAGCATGCCCAGCGTGCCGGCCGCGATCGCCACGCCGTACGGCAGCGTGCCGACCGATGCGATTTCGACGGGGCTGCCGGCGGCCTCGGCGCTCGCGCCTTGCGAGCGCCGCCGCGCAATCAATGCGCGCACGTTCGCCCACATCTGGCGCATCCGCCCGCGCAGCAGCGCGTAGGCGATGGCGCCGATCCCGCCGGCCACGAAGGTGGCCAGCACGATGTAAAACGTCATTTCCGCGCCGACCCACGCGCCGATCGCGAGCATCAGCTTCACGTCGCCGGCCGCCATGCCGCGCAACAGGTAGAACGGCAACAGCAGCGCGAAGCCGGTCGCGGCACCGGCGAGCCATCCGAGTACGCCGGCCAGGACGCCGTGCAACATGCACTGGGAAACCAGCGCACCGGCCAGGCCGAGCAGGACGAGACGGTTCGGAATGCGGCGGGTCGCGATGTCCGTGCTGGCCGCGGCGACCGCGAGCAGCGTCACGCACAACGGAACCGGGTAAGGCGGCGCAACGGGTAGCATGGCGAACCTCGCAGTCGAATCGATGGAATCGGTGGATCAGGAAACCATTGCCAGCGCGGTGGCGACCGCGGCCGTGACGGCCGTTGCGATCACCTCGTACGTATCGGCAAGCGAGCCTTTCAGCGTGACGACGCTACCCAGCACCGCGACGGCGAACATCGCGCCGAGCAATGCATATTCGATCGACGTCACGCCCTGCTCGTCGCTGATCCAGCGGCGTACGACACGCATCGTGGCTCGCATGATGGTCTCCGGTTCCCGGTTGATCAGATCGCCGGGGACGGCTCGAACGCTGCACCGGCCGAGCCGCCCACGGCACGATCCATCAGAGGCCTGCTACCGCCGAATCCAGGTCGGCCGCGATCGTGCTGAACACGGTCTTGAGGTCCTTCCCGATGGTCGACAGCGCGAGGATGATGCCGACTGCGATCAGTGCGGCGATCAGGCCGTATTCGATGGCGGTGACACCATCTTCGTCACGAACGAAACGGCTGGCTTGTTGAATGAACTTGGACATGATGATCTCCTTGCGTAGTGAATTTCATGGTCCTCGCGTGCCGGCTGGTCGGTTGACCGTGCATCGATACGTCGAGGAATGTCGTTAATGCCGTGTGGTGCAGACAAACGAGTTGAATGATTCGCTTGCCGTACCATCCATCAGATGCCCGCTACTATCGAGTCCAGATCCGCGGCGACCGTGCTGAATACGGTCTTCAGATCCGTACCGATCGTCGTCAGCGCGACGACGATGCCGATCGCGATCAGTGCGGCAATCAGGCCGTATTCGATGGCCGTCACACCGTCCTGGTCCTGGATGAACCACGCGATCTTTTCGATCATTCTTGACATGAGCATTCTCCTTTCGGACTGCTATTTAATTCCCTTCGTCGATCATGACGTCGGGGGTGGGCACCACCGGCACTACTCGAAAAATCGGAACGCGACGCTCAGCTGCGGGAACGGGGATGCACACCCCTGTCCGCACGAACGGGTATCAGTGACGCAGAGAGCGAACGAGGCGTGTACGGTGCGACCGGCCGGATGAACCGGATGATCCGATCGACCGGAACGGCACGACGGCCGTTCGACGCATGGAATCCAGTTGAACGGGAGATAAACTCCCGGCAAATCTGCAATGTGTCTTTAACGCGGTTTGCGAGCCGCAATGTGCTGTGGTCTTTCATTTTTATTCCCCATATACAGCCATGCCGATTTCTTATTGCCCTGACGATACCGGGTCTCGTTGGTCATTCGACGAAGTCTTGCTCGGTTAATCGACCTGGAGCTGCGTGTTCCCCGACGCGCTCCGGCCTTCCTTTCCGCAGGTGATTCCGAAGCTGGTTCCGTCCGTCTTCTGCTGGAACCGCCCGGTCGTCACCTCGTCGACTGCCGTGCCAACGCTTACGCAAAGAGCAGGCCACCCGAGACGAAATCCAGGCCTGTCAAGGGTTTCGGCGATGCATGCGGTTCCCGTTCGGCGGCACGGCGCCGAAAATGTTTCAAATTTGATATATGTTTTCCCGCAAGCGTTGTAAGCCGGAACGCCCGCAGCCGCGCTGCGACAAGGAGCAAAAATTTCTGCTCGGGATTTTCCCGAACGCGCGAAGCCGGTCGCGTTTTACCGGATCGGCGGGATGCCCAGCCGGTCGAAATGACGGAATGTTTCAATGCAGAAACATAAAATCCGTCCGCGTGGATTTCTCATACCAGAAAATCCCGTTTTCACGCCCTTCACCAGTCAAACTCAATCCCGGCTTTCAACGGGTGATTTGCAACACGCGATTTTTTCTTCAACAATGAACTCACCGGACAACGCCATTTCAGAGCGATTCGATCCGCAGGCACGACACACAACATGAAACGGCTGCGATGACCCAAGCAGCCTCCACTACAGACGGGGAATCATGTACACAGCCAACCGCGAAATGCGCGGGCGTGCAATACGCCGCGCTCAATGGCTGACAGCCGACCGGATCATTCCGTACAGCTGCATCATGCTGATGCTCTTTGCTGCGCTGCTGGTTACCTGGGGCATCGTGACGAACGGCTTCACGTCGAACGCCATCGCCCTCCCCGGCGTCGATTTCTCGGTCTTCTGGACCGCATCGCACCTGGTGTTGCAAGGCCACGCCGCATCGGTCTACGACTCCTCTACATTCCTGCAGGCCGAGTTCGCGCACTTCGGTGCGTATCTGCAGCACCGGCCGCTTCCCTGGCTCTATCCGCCGACGATGTTGCTGTTCATCGCTCCGGTTGCCCTTGTGCCTTTCCTGCCCGCATATATCCTCTTTTTCGCGGGCAGTCTTTTATGCTACGCGCTCGCCGTCTCGCGGTTGTCGGGATTGCGCGCGCATCTTCCCGTGCCGCGTGCCGCGGCGCTCGTCGTGGTCGCGTATTCCGCCGTATGCATGGCCGCGCTGTTTGGCCAGAACAGCATCCTGACCGCCGGCATCGCCGCGCTCGCGCTGCATCTGCTCGGCAAGCGCCCGATCGTCGCCGGCGTGCTGATCGGGCTGCTCGCGATCAAGCCGCAACTGGCCATGGTGTTCCCGGTCGTGCTGATCGCGGCACGTGCATGGCGCACGTTCGCGGCGGCCGCGATCACCGCGGCCCTGTTCGCGGCCGCCGGCATCGCGCTGGCCGGCACCGGCTCACTGCACGGGTTGAGTCAGGCACTGTCGACGGTGCGCGACCAGCATTTCATGCTCCCGTCGTACTGGCTCGCGTCGCCGACGCCGTTCGCCGCATTGCGGCTCGCCGGCATGCCGGTGGCAACCGCGCTGGCCGCGCAAGCGGCGATCGCGCTGCTCGCTCTCGCCGCGGCCGTCGACGTGTGGCGCCGCACCCGCGACATGCGCCTGCGCGGCGCGGTGCTGGCCGTCGCCACACTGCTGTCCACGCCGTACCTGTGGAACTACGAACTGACGTGGCTCGGCATCGCGATCTTCTGCCTGATCGCACACGGCCTTGATGAAGGCTGGCTGCCGGGTGACCAGGGCATCATCGTGCTTGCGTGGCTGTTGCCGATCTTCGAGATGTTCAACCGGCTGATGAAGCTGCCGCAAATCGGGCCGCTCGTGCTGCTCGCGGTGCTGTTCGTCGTCGTGCGTCGCACGGCACTGGCGTCCGGGAGCGCACGATGAGATCGTCACCGTCCGCGCGCCACGCGCACCCGGATGCCGACGTGCATCCGGAACTGCCGATCGCGGGCCCGCGCCGTTACCCGCACTGGCTCAATCGCGAACGCGTGCGCCTCTATGCGAGCGCCGCGCTGGCGACCGAGCTGCTGTTCATCTGCATCTACGTGATCCGTGTGTTCCTGTCGCACAACGGCGCGCTGGAACCGCTGTCGCAGGATTTCTCGCCGATCTGGAGCGCCGCGTGGCTCGCCGCGCACGGGCATGCGGCCGATGCATGGCATTTTCCCGCGCTGTTCGCGGTCCAGAAGCTCGCGATCCCGACGATGTCGCTTGCGGACGGCACGCTGCCGTGGCTCTATCCACCGTCCATGCTGCTGCTCGTGCTGCCGCTCGGCTGGCTGCCGTACACGCTGGCGCTCGTGCTGTGGCTCGGGCTCACGTACGTGCTGTTCGCGGCGACGATCCGTGCGACCGTGCAGCGCGGCGCCGCGTGGCTGTGCGCGCTCGCGTTCCCCGGCGCGTTCCTCACGGTGATCGTCGGACAGACCAGCCTCTTCACCGCGTTGCTCGCCGGTGCCGGCCTGCTCGCGCTGAACCGCCGCCCCGTGTACGCAGGGATCTGCTTCGGCTTGCTGACGATGAAACCGCAGCTCGCGGTGCTGTTCCCGCTCGCGCTGCTGTGCGCGGGCCAATGGCGCGCACTGGCCGCATGGGCCGCGACGATCGCGTGCAGCGTCGCGCTCTCGACACTCGCGTTCGGGTTCGGCCCGTGGCTGACGTTCGCGCATGTGATCGACAACGTCTACGCGATCGTCGGCACCGGCCAGGCGAAGCTCGGGCGCATGCCGTCCGTGTTCGCGCTCGCAAGGATGGCCGGCTGGCCCGCGATCGTCGCCAGCGGCCTGCAACTACTGTCCGCCACAATCGCGGCGATCGCCGTCGTCTATGCATGGCGCGGCGCATGCTCGTACGCGCTGCGCGCCGCGACCCTCGCCTGCGCCTGCCTGCTCGTCAGCCCCTATCTGTACGACTACGACCTGACCTGGTACGGCATCGTGATCGCGTGGTACGCACGCTATGCGTGGACGCACGGCTGGCGGCGTTTCGATCGCGAATGGCTGATGCTGCTGTGGCTGATGCCGCTCGCGGGCCTCGCGGTCGTGCCGCATCTGTCGTTCCAGTTCATGCCGCTCGTCACGCTGGCGTCGCTCGGGCTGCTCGTCGGCCGGATCGACCGGGAACGACGCGACGTGCCGTCGATGCCGGACGCACGCGATCACTCGACCGAAACCGCGTTCACGCATCAGGCCAGAACGCACCACCGCCCGGCGTACGGATTGCGCCGCACCGGCCGACCGACCATCGGCGCGCATCGGTGAAACGACATCACAAGGGGAATCATCATGCGGGAACCACCCTACACACCGCTCATCTCGCTGGTCGTGCCGTTCTATAACGAAGGCGAGGCCGTCGAGCACTTCTTCGACGTCGTGATTCCGCTGATGACGTCCATCGACGCGATCCGCTTCGAGATCGTCTGCGTGAACGACGGCAGCCGCGACGACACGCTCGAGCGACTGATCCGGATCGGCACGGGCGAGCGGCGCGTGCGCGTGATCGATCTCACCCGCAACTTCGGCAAGGAAGCCGCGCTCACGGCCGGCCTCGACGAAGCCCTCGGCGACGCGGTGATCCCGCTCGACGCCGACCTGCAGGATCCGCCGAGCCTGATTCCCGTGATGATCGAGCACTGGCGCGACGGCGCGGAAGTCGTCGCCGCGAAGCGCAGCAACCGTGCGTGCGATTCGTTCGCGAAACGCACCGCGGCCGCGATCTACTATCGCGTGCACAACCTGCTGTCGGACGTGAAACTGCCGGAGAACGTCGGCGATTTCCGGCTGATGGACCGCAAGGTCGTGAACGCGCTGCGCAACCTGCCCGAGCGGCATCGCTTCATGAAGGGGCTGTTCGCGTGGGTCGGCTACCGTACCGTGATCGTCGAATACCAGCGCGACCCGCGCAGTGCCGGGCACTCGAAGTTCTCCGGCTGGAAGCTGTGGAATTTCGCGCTGGAAGGCATCACCAGCTTCAGCACCGTGCCGCTGCGCAGCTGGACCTACATCGGCGTCGGCATCGCCGCGCTCGCGTTCCTGTACGGCGCGTTCATCATCTTCCGCACGCTGCTGTTCGGCAATCCGGTGCTCGGCTACGCGTCGCTGATCTCGGTCACGCTGTTCATCGGCGGGATCGAGCTCATCGGGATCGGGGTCGTCGGCGAATACATCGGGCGGATCTACGACGAGTCGAAGCAACGGCCCGTCTACCTGATCCGCCGCCGCTACCAGGTGCACAGCAAGGTGATCGAACTGCCGGTCGCACGCGATGCGCGCCGCCAGATCGCCCGCCGGCGCATGCAGGCGACCCGTGCGCGGGTCGGCGCACGCTGACGCGCGCCGATGGCCATGATCGCCCTGCTTCATGCCGAGCGCACGCGGCTCGTGCGCTTCGGCGTGTCCGGGCTCGGCTCGACCGCGATCCACACGCTGGTCGCGGCAGCCCTGTTCGCGCAGTTCGATGCGACGCTGGTGACGGCGAACGCGCTCGCCTTCCTCTGCGCGACCGCGTTCTCGTATCTCGCGAATACGCTGTGGAGCTTCTCGTCGACGGTGCGCACGCGCAACGCGGTGCGCTTTCTCGCGGTCACGCTGGCCGGCTTCGTCGAAACGATGCTGCTCGCGCGCGCGGCCGAAGCGCTCGACGCGTCCCGCGCGATGAGCATCGTCGCGATCGCGCTGCTGGTTCCGCCGACCACGTTCGCGCTGCACCGGCTGTGGACCTACCGGTAAGCGGTCTTTCCCCCGCCGCACCCGAAGATAATCGGCCATTCAATTAACAGATTCAACATCGTCATATTTACGCAACGCATCGAATCGATTGATTCCGATTTTAAAATTACGATCTGAAACAATATTAAATACCCTGTTTACTTTTACAGCTCCCCGAATTAACCGAACGGGATAACCTGCATTCGCCATCTCGACTGCACGTGCCCTGATCGGCACAAAGCCTTGCAGGACAAGGCGATGGCGACTGCACGAAGAAATTCGCGCAACAATAAGTCCCATTCATTCAAACGGGAGCTTCTATGTCACGCGTCACCGATGTGCTCGTCTCTTTCGATACCGAAACCATCCTCAAAAAATATCCGAATCCCAGCAAGAATCCGGCCGCGCCGACGCTGATCGATTGGCGCTATGTCTATATGGTGACCAACCAGGACAACGTCATCTCCGGGCAGGCGGGCGGCGAACTCGACCTGAAGGCGCAGGTCGGCGACCTGATCCGCTGGCGTGAAACGAGCCTGTCGCTGGGCTTCGAGAACCAGGTGGTGTTCTACAAGTTCGTCGGCAACGTCGGCAACGAACTGATCTCGACGCCGACGCCGCGCGTCGCGGAAGCGTCCATCCCGGTGCCGAACACCAGCAAGCCCGAGGTGCCGACCTGCCAGAAGGTCGCGAACTACTACTGGTCGTCGGAATGCCTGAAGGTCGGCCGCGTGACCTACCACTTCCAGTTCCAGATCATCGATCGCAACTGCCAGAGCCAGGGCTGCTTCTCCTGGGATCCGTTCATCTCGATCCATAACTGATCGCGGCAGGCGGGCGGCCGCGCGGCGGCTGCCCGCGTCATCCCATTGATGCGGAGGAAGCGCTCATGTCTGGTCTTCGTTGCGATGTGCTCGTGATCGTCGACGCCGTCACGCTGCTGTCGGCCTACCCCGAGGCGAGCCGGGACCCCGCCGCACCGACCGTGATCGACGGCCGGCACCTCTATGTGGTGAGCCCCGGCGGCGATGCACAGCTCGGCCACAACGACAGTCGCCTCTTTACCGGCCTGTCGCCGGGCGATCAGCTGCACCTGCGCGAAACCGCGCTGGCCCTGCGCGCCGAGGTGAGCGTGCTGTTCATCCGGTTCGCGTTGAAGGATGCGGGCATCGTCGCGCCGATCGAACTCGAGGTACGCGATGCGGCCGCGCCCGTGCCGGATGCCGACGACCTGCTGCATCCGTCGTGCCGGCCGATGAAGGATCACTACTGGCGCAGCGACGTGCTGGCCGCGGGCGCAACCACGTGCACGGCCGATTTCGCCGTGTGCGACCGCGACGGCGCCGTATCGGGTTATTTCCGCTGGGAAACGTCGATCGAGATCGCCGGGAGCCAGCCGGACACGAAGCAGCCCGGTTTCAAGCCGTCGTCGGATCGTAACGGCAACTTCACGCTGCCGCCGAATACCGCGTTCAAGGCGATCTTCTACGCGAATGCCGCCGACCGGCAGGACCTGAAACTCTTCATCGACGATGCACCGGAACCGGCCGCATCGTTCGTCGGCAACAGCGCGGACGGCGTCAGGTTGTTCACGTTGAACTCGAAGGGCGGCAAGATCCGGATCGCGGCCTCGGCCAACGGCAGGCCATCCGCGACCGATGCGCGCCTCGCGCCGCTGTCCGCGGGCGACACCGTCTGGCTCGGCTGGCTCGGCGCCGAGGACGGCGCCGATGCCGACTACAACGACGGGATCGTGATTCTGCAGTGGCCGATCACCTGAGCGTCGCGTCAAGCGGCACTCGGGCGGCTCAGGTACGCGGCAGCCCCGGAGGATTGGTCTGCGACTGCTCGATCGCCTCGGCATCGAGGCTCCAGCGGCCGAGTACCTTCCGGTAGCTGCCGTTCGCGATCAACGCATTGATCGAGACCGTCAGCGGCTCGGCGAGGCCGCTGCCCTTGCGCGTCGTGATCGCAATGTCCGCGGTGCGCGGCCAGCCGCCGCTCACGGTGCCGATCAGCTTCGCGTCGCCGCGCAGCGACGCCTGGTACGCGAGCATCGAATTCACGCTGAAGATCGTGTCGACGCGCCCCGACTGCAGCGCGACCCAGCGCTCCGCCGCATCCGCGTAATACTGGATCTCGACCGGCGCGAGGCCGCGCGCGACGTTCTGCCGGTTCCATTCGAGCAGGATCTTTTCCTGGTTCGTGCCCGAATCGGTCACGACGCGCAGCCCGGCGACATCTTTCGGCTCGCGGATCGCGGCGATCCGGCTGCCGTTCTTCACGTAGAAGCCGAGCTGATCCTTCCGGTAGGTCGAGAAGTCGAATTTCTCCTTGCGCTGCTCGGTCACCGTCACGTTCGAGATCACCGCGTCGACCTTGCCGGACTGCAGCGCGAGCGGCCAGTCGGCCCACGAGAGCGGCACGATCCTCAGCTTGCGGCCGATGCTGTCCGCGACGAGCTGCGCGAGATCGGGATCGAAGCCGACTACCGTTCGCGCATCGGTCGCATAGGTACTGAGCGGCGGCAGGTTCGGCGCGATACCGATCGTCAGTGCGTTCGCCTCGGCGAACCGGAAGCCGGCCGGCAATGCCTGCTCGACCGCCGGGTTCACGGCGCCGCGCTGCCGGCCCGGCTGCTCGGGGCTCAGGTCGAACGTCGCGGCCTGCGCGGCAACGCTGCCGCCGATCAGGACGGCGGCCAGCACGCGCGCGACGCGCACAACGGGAAATGCGGTTCTTCTCATTTCTGGTGGATTCCTTCCTGTTCGATGAAACCTGTACCGAACGCGGGCGGGGCGAACGGTTTTCACCGCCCGTCTCCGCCTGGCGTTCCCGGCCCGCTCAGGCGGGCGTCGCTTCGAGTTCAGCCGTGGCCGCGCGTTGCGTTGCCGGTTGCACAACCGGCGACGGGTTCGCCGCCTGCGATTCGCCCGCATACAGCGCCTTCGGATCGAACACGCGCGCCTGCAGCGGCGTGAACGCGCGGAAGTTCCACAGGCTGCGCGCGACGAATACGCGCTGCACCCAGCGGAATGCCCGGTCGTTCTCGTCGTATTGCGGATCGAAGCGGTCGCGCGAATGCAGCGTGAAATGGTTGTTGATCAGCACCAGCTTGCCCGGCTGCACCTGTACGCCGAACGACACCTCGCGCACCGCGCGATACAGGTTGGCCAGCGCCTCCTGCGCGCGCGTGTTGACCGCCAGCACCATGTCCGGATAGAACGCGACCGTCACGCGCGGCGCATCGAGCGGCCCCGACAGCACGGCGCTCAGGTCGGTGTTGTCGCGCGGCGTCGGTGCCGCGCCGCGCCACCGGTAAGGCACGCGGATGATGTAGTGCTCACCGTAGAGTTGCGCGATGTCCTCCGGCGACAGCCGCTCCAGCGCGCGGCGCGCATCGGCGAGCCGCGTGTACGGACCGCCGCCGGCTTCGCTGCGCACGCCGAGCAGCAGCAACGCGAACGGCGAAGTATCGCCTTCCGGCATGTGCGCCTGCGCGGCGTTCTCGATATGGAAATCGAGCTCGACCTCCGAGCCGAGGCCCGTATAGTCGCGCGCGGTCGCCTTGTGCGGCGTGAGGTTGTTCACGAGCTCGCGGCCTTCGTGCGCAATCGAATACGGCTCGCCGGCCAGCGTGCTCAGGGCGACCAGCACGTTCTCGCTCAACACGCCGGCCTTGAACGAGCGGCCGGTTTCCTCGAATCTCGGGCTGCCCGTCACGTCGTCGTCGATCGGCAGGTTGTCGATCTCGATCGAGCCGTGCGCATCGGCGGTGGGCGCCTTCGCGCGGTCGAACGCGTCGACGATCCGGTCGGGAAACGCGTTGTAGGCAAGCTTGCGCACCGCGCTGATGTAGCCCGCGCCGCCGGCCGGATCATAGGCCAGTGCGCCGAGCGTCTTCCGGATGTGACTGGATTCCGCTGCCGTCAAAACGATGCGTTCATCTGCGAGATAGGTCATAGGTCTCTCGTATAAAGATCGGGGGTCGATAAGCGGTAGGCACTACCGCCGCGCTTTGCCGTCCTCGGGGCGCAGCGCTCGACAAGACTAGGAGACCGTCATTGCATTGCGAAATGATATTAGTTCGATTGCAAACAAAAAATTTAGATATATGTTCAGCAACGCGTCGGGCGGCGGGCCGCGCCGTTCGGATCGTCGCTTAACACGAATGGTTGTTAAAAAAGCGATGGTTATTATTTGTATTCGTTAGCAGGTCGATGCTAGTTTTCTGTCGGATTCGACGATGCGCCGGACGTCGATCGGCAACCGGCGTCCTTCCTCCGCTCTACGGAAACCCGTCAGATGAACCGATTCAGCCTGCTGCGCAGTGCGCTCGGCGGCGACGCCTCCTTGCCTGCGTGCCACCTCGACCGCCACACGGCACGGAGGACGCGATGAGCGATCGCGCTCCGGTACTCGACCGCGCGCTGGCCACCGCCGCGCCGCCGCACCGCACGTCGCTGCGCGCGATCCTCCCGACCGTCGCGGCCGCGACGGTCGGGAGGAA
>NZ_JAAGPB010000193.1:0-234 GCF_017104585.1 Burkholderia sp. Ac-20392 | reverse complement strand
AAACCAAATGTACATGATGTTATATCCGAATCTAGCATGTAATCGGATGGATGAGAGTATATGACAATACACTAGTCATTAACTGCACAGGGTATATACAAAGATTACGTACACTAAGAATAACAGTAGAGTAAAATCCTACGATGTTCTACAATACACTAATTTAGTATTATTTTTTTTTTTTTTTTTTTTCTTTTTTTTTTTTTTTTTTTTTTTCTTTTTTTTTTTTTTTTA
>NZ_JAAGPB010000192.1:0-14855 GCF_017104585.1 Burkholderia sp. Ac-20392 | reverse complement strand
CCCGCGCGACTGGTCGTCGCTGGCGACCCGCGCCGATGCGATCGATGACGCGGTCGGCGCGCTGTACCGCGATCGTGCGAAGGTCGCGAAGACGTTCGCATTGAGTCTCGTCGGCTGGATCGTCGGCACCGCGGAAGTGTGGCTCGCGCTGCACTTCCTCGGGCATCCGGTGAGCTGGCTCGACGCGCTGCTGCTCGAGAGCGTCGGCCAGGCCATTCGTGGCGCGGCCTTCGCGATCCCGGGCTCGCTCGGCGCGCAGGAAGGCGGCTACCTGCTTCTCGCGCCGCTGGTCGGACTGCCGCCCGACGCGGCGCTCGCGCTGTCGCTTGCGAAACGCGCGCGCGAACTCGCGCTCGGCCTGCCCGGCCTGCTCTATCTGCATTTCAGTGAAAGAAACTGGCAGCGGCGCCGTGCGCCGCAGCCGCTCGCCGACTGATCGTTCAGATCCGCCGGCTTTTTGGTTGGAGAACCCATGCGAGCCATCATTCTTGCGGCAGGCCTCGGCTTGCGCCTGCAACAACCGCCCGAGGCGCAGTTCCCGAAGTGCCTGCTGCGCTTCGACGACGTTTCGCTGCTCGAGCGCCATCTGCGCGTACTCGATGCCGCGGGCGTCGACGAGATCGTGCTCGGGCTGGGCTTCCAGCACGAGAAGGTCGAACAGGAATTGAAGCGTCTCGGCCGCCAGGCCGAGATCGTGATCAACGACCGCTACGACCTCGGCAGCGTGCTGACCGTGCATACCGTCGCCGAGGCGATGACGCGCGGCGGCGACGTGCTGCTGATGGATGCCGACGTGCTGTATGACGAGAACATCCTGCACGCGCTGGTGGCCGATTCCGACAAGACGGTCGACCGCCTGCTGATCGACCGCGACTTCGAGGCCGGCGACGAGCCCGTCAAGCTGTGCCTGAAGAACGGCGTGCCCGTCGAGCTGCGCAAGCAGCTCGCGGTCGACCTCGAGTACGACACGATCGGCGAATCGGTCGGCTTCTTCCGCTTCACCGAAGGCACCGCGCGCCGCCTCGCGACGATCGTCGCGGGCTACGTCGACAGCGGCCGCGCGAACATGCCGCACGAAGAAGCCGTGCGCGACCTGCTGCTCGAAGGCGGTCATTCGTTCGACGTCGCCGACGTCACCGGCTCGCCGTGGATCGAAATCGACTTCCCGAACGACGTCGCACGCGCCACGCAAGAAATCCTCCCCCTGATTCAACGCACTACCGCAGGAGTCGCACGATGAACGCACGCGAACCCAATTTCACCGAATCGCGCAGCGCACGCCTGCGCCGCATGCTCGTCAGCAGCGACCTCGAATTCCTGATGGAAGCGCACAACGGCCTGTCCGCGCGGATCGTCCGCGAAGCCGGCTTCAAGGGCATCTGGGCATCGGGCCTCGCGATCTCCGCGCAGTTCGGCGTGCGTGACAACAACGAAGCCAGCTGGACCCAGGTGGTCGACGTGCTCGAATTCATGGCGGACGCGAGCGACCTGCCGATCCTGCTCGACGGCGACACCGGCTACGGCAACTTCAACAACGTGCGCCGCCTCGTGAAGAAGCTCGAGCAGCGCGGCATCGCCGGCGTCTGTATCGAGGACAAGCAGTTCCCGAAGACCAACAGCTTCATCGGCGGCGAGCGCCAGCCGCTCGCGGAAATCGACGAGTTCTGCGGCAAGATCAAGGCCGGCAAGGATTCGCAGACCGATCCCGACTTCTCGATCGTCGCGCGCGTCGAAGCGCTGATCGCCGGCTGGGGGATGGACGAGGCGCTGCGCCGCGCGAACGCGTATGCGGAAGCCGGCGCGGACGCGATCCTGATCCACAGCAAGCTGTCGCGCCCGGACGAGATCCTGCAGTTCGCGCGTGAATGGAGCGGCAAGGCGCCGCTCGTGATCGTGCCGACCAAGTACTACAGCACGCCGACCGACGTGTTCCGCCAGGCCGGCATCAGCACCGTGATCTGGGCGAACCACCTGATCCGCGCGTCGGCCTCCGCGATGCAGGCGACTGCACGCGAGATCCACGAGAGCGAAACGCTGATCAACGTCGAAGACCGCGTTGCATCGGTCAACGAGATCTTCCGCCTGCAGGACGCCGACGAATACTCGGCAGCCGAGCGAATCTACCTGTCGTCGTCGTCGCGCGCGTCGAACGCGGCAATCGTGCTGGCAGCCAGCCGCGGCAAGGGCCTCGAAGCCGTGACCGAAGACAAGCCGAAGGTCATGCTGCCGGTCGCCGGCAAGCCGCTGCTGCGCTGGCTCGTCGATGGCTTCAAGACGCACGGCGTGAACGACATCACCGTGGTCGGCGGCTATCGCGCCGACGCGATCGACACGTCGGGCATCAAGCTCGTCGTCAACGAACGCCATGCGCAGACGGGCGAGCTCGCGTCGCTCGCATGCGCGGCCGAACGCCTGACCGGCGACACCGTGATCTCGTACGGCGACCTGCTGTTCCGCAGCTACATCGTGCGCGACCTCGCGGAGAGCGAGGCCGAGTTCAGCGTGGTGGTCGATTCGTCGCTCACGGAGACCAACCAGAGCGTGCGCGATTTCGCACTCTGCTCGGCTGAAGACGATCGCGGCCTGTTCGGCCAGAAGACGTATCTGCAACGCGTCTCGAGCGACGTCGCCGCAGGCACGCCGCACGGCCGCTGGATCGGCCTGCTGAACGTGCGCGGCGCCGGCGTCGAGCGCCTGAAGGCAATGCTCGCGACGCTGCAGGCACGCGACGATTTCGACACGCTCGACATCCCGTCGCTGCTCAACGAACTGATCGCCGCCGGCGAGAAGATCGAGGTGCAGTACGTGCACGGCCACTGGCGCGGCGTCAACGATCTCGAAGACTTCCGCCGCGCGGGCGACTTCGCACACGGTCAAACGCCGCTGTCCGAACCGGGCGCCGGCAACGGGGGCGCGCAATGATCGAAGCGGCCCAGTTCGTCGAGGCCGCGCGCGAGCGCGGTTTCGACTGGTACGCGGGCGTGCCCTGCTCGTACCTGACGCCGTTCATCAATTACGTGCTGCAGGACCCGACGCTGAATTACGTGTCGGCCGCGAACGAAGGCGACGCGGTCGCGCTGATCGCGGGCGCGACGCTCGGCGGCAAGCGCGGGATCGCGATGATGCAGAACTCGGGGCTCGGCAACGCGGTGAGCCCGCTCACGTCGCTCACGTGGACGTTCCGCCTGCCGCAGTTGCTGATCGTCACGTGGCGCGGCCAGCCGGGCGTGGCCGACGAGCCGCAGCACGCGCTGATGGGCCCGATCACGCCCGCGATACTCGACACGATGGAGATCCCGTGGGAGACGTTCCCGACCGACCCGGAACAGGTCGGCCCGGCACTCGACCGCGCGATCGCGCACATGGACGCGACGGGCCGCCCGTACGCGCTCGTGATGCAGAAAGGCAGCGTCGCGCCGTATGAGCTGAAGGCCAACCCGGCTGCGCAACCGCGCGCGCATGTCGCCGCGCAGGCGTCGTCGCGCGCCGCGTCGGCCGAAGCCTGGCCGACCCGCCAGGACGCGCTGCAGCGCGTGATCGCGCATACGCCGGTCGATTCGACCGTCGTGCTCGCATCGACCGGTTTCTGCGGCCGCGAACTCTACGCGATCGACGATCGTCCGAACCAGCTGTACATGGTCGGCTCGATGGGCTGCGTGACGCCGCTCGCGCTCGGCCTCGCGCTCGCACGCCCCGACCTGCGCGTGGTCGCGGTCGACGGCGACGGCGCCGCGCTGATGCGCATGGGCGTGTTCGCGACGCTCGGCACCTACGGCCCGGCCAACCTCACGCACGTGCTGCTCGACAACGGCGCGCACGAATCGACGGGCGGCCAGGCCACCGTGTCGCAACATGTTTCGTTCGCGGGCGTTGCTGCCGCGTGCGGGTATGCGTCGGCGGTCGAAGGTGACACGCTCGACGTGCTCGATACGGCGCTTGTCGCGCCGGTCGACGGTACGCGGTTCGTGCGCCTGGCAATCCGCACCGGCGTGCCCGACGGCCTGCCCCGCCCGACCGTTACGCCGGTCGAGGTCAAGAATCGTCTGATGCGGCACATCGGCGCCGCGCAGACCGAAGCCCACGTTGAAGGAGCCCTTTGATGCTGCTGCTGAACCCCGGCCCGGTCACGCTCACCGAACGCGTGCGCCGCAGCCTGCTGCAACCCGATCTGTGCCATCGCGAAAGCGAATTCTTCGATCTGCAGGATGAGGCGCGTGCGCGTCTCGTTGCCGCGTACGAACTCGATCCGGCTGAGTGGGCGGCCGTGCTGATGACGGGGTCGGGTACGGCTGCCGTCGAAAGCATGATCGCGGCGCTCGTCCCGAAGGACGGCAAGCTGCTCGTGATCGAGAACGGCGTGTATGGCGAGCGGATCACGCAGATCGCAACGCAGTATGGCATCGCGCATGATGTGCTGAAGCATGAGTGGATGCAGGCGCCGGATCTCGCGCAGATTGGTGCGAAGCTCGATGCGGGTGGGTATTCGCACGTTGCCGTGATTCATCATGAAACGACGACGGGTCGCTTGAACGATCTCGGTGCGATTGCCGAGGTCTGCCGTTCGCGTGGCGTGAAAATGCTCGTTGATGGTGTGAGCAGCTTCGGCGCGGAAGCGATCGACTTCGCCGGTGGCGACATCGACGCGGTTGCCGCGACTGCGAACAAGTGCCTGCACGGCGTGCCGGGTGCAGCGTTCGTGATCGTGCGCCGCAGCGCGCTCGTGAAAGCGGCAAGCCGTACGTATTACCTCGATCTCGGCCGTCTCGCGAAGCTGCAGGATCAGCGGAATACGCCGTTCACGCCTTCCGTGCACGCGTATTACGCGCTCGTCGAGGCGCTGCGCGAGTTTGACGAGGCCGGTGGCTGGCGTGCGCGGCATGCGCACTACAAGGCGCTCGCCGATCAGGCGCAAGCCGGGCTTGCTGTACGCGGGATGCCGCTGGTGCTGGCCGAAGGTGAATCGTCGGTCGTGCTGCGTGCGTATCGGTTGCCGCAAGGTGTCACGTACGAGACGCTGCACGACGGGCTGAAGGCGCGTGGCTTCGTGATCTACGCGGGGCAAGGCGGGTTGTCGAAGGAGTTGTTCCGGATTTCGACGATGGGCGCGATTCAGGCGGCTGATGTCGATCGGTTGCTGGAAGGGTTCACGGCGCTGACGCGGTAAGCGTTCGCCGTTCCCGTCAGTTGTCGACGAAAGGCCCGCAAGGGCCTTTTTTTATTCCTCGCGGATTTCTCGAAAACACAGGCCCCCATTGTCGGCGTTCGGCCAGCTCCGGCTATTCGACACGTGCCGTCAATTCCCGACGCGTTCTCGTCACTCGTCTCGACGCGTATCCTTGCGATAATCCGTAGGACTACTGCCGGTCCAATGTTTGAACGCACGACAAAAACCGGTGGCGTCGGAAAAGCCAAGATCAAATGCCAGCACGGCCACACTGGTGTTCGAATTTGTCAGCCGATCGACCGCGATATCCCGCCGCAGTCCGTCCTTCACCTGCTGGAAATGGGTGCCCTCTTCCGCAAATCTACGATTGAGCGTGCGTACAGACGTATGCAACGCCTGCGCGAGCGCCTGTATCGTCAACGGCTGCGCAATATTCCGTTCAAGATGCTCGCGCGTTTTGGCGACGATCGAACCATGATGAAATACGCTGAAAGTCCAGGCTCCGGGCGCGGCGTTAAGGAAAGCCCATAGTTCGTGCTTTTCGCGTTTGAACGGCTCGGCACAATCCTGGTACGAGAAATGGATGCTCGTCGTCCCGGAATCGAACTGCACCGCCCCGGGAAACAGAAATGCATAGTCTTCTACG
The DNA here is from genome assembly GCF_017104585.1 of Burkholderia sp. Ac-20392. Lineage (NCBI taxonomy): Bacteria > Pseudomonadati > Pseudomonadota > Betaproteobacteria > Burkholderiales > Burkholderiaceae > Burkholderia > Burkholderia sp. Ac-20392. Next base: position 9,045 of record NZ_JAAGPB010000192.1, on the reverse strand, counting down.
TACCTGGGCCTGGCGAAACTGAACTCGACCCGTTGCAGCGCAAGCTCCCTGCCTAGTAGCCAGGACGCTATGCCGTGAGCCAGTTTCATCATCAACTCATGCCCAAGGGGCGTAACCTGCGTGCCAGGCATCCGCTCCACCAGCGCCAGCCGCACCAGATCATTCTTCGTTGAGATGTGCAACCGGTAGTCATCCAGCAGCAAATTCCAGAAACGAACAAAACGATTGAACGCGACCAATACCGTTGGCGCGTCCAGCAGGCTGAGCATCAGGTACTTCAACGTGCCGCCCCTGATTGGCCTGGACCATAGCCCCAGCATCTCGTCATCGAGCGACGCCGCGACCGTCCGATACAACGCGACGTACTGCTGCCGCGTGATTCGTGCATCGGGTTGATTGAGAAGAGACTGCGGGATGGCGGCGCTCGCGAGGACCTGTGCCGTCACGTCTTCTCCTTGACGCATGCGAACGGCACGCAACATCCCGTGCAGGAAGTGCGCCGAAACCGTGAGAGGACGTTGGCGGGGCAGATTCATGATTGGATCATTATGGCGCACTTTGCATATTAATTGGCGCAATGTGCGAATTCCTTACCCGCCTCATCCCTATACTGACGCGATATCTTCGTGATTTCTGAACTTCGTGATAGTTGTCGGATGGCGCATTGCGCCAATCGCCGGCGGCCTGTCTACATCGGTCAAAAGAGGAGCACGGTTTGAATACGAGACGCATTGTCGTGACTGGCATGGGTGTGGTTTCGCCATTGGGATGCGGAGTCGAATCCGTATGGAGCCGTCTCCTGACGGGCCATTCGGGCGTGGTCGGCTTGCCCGACGATGTCACGGAAGGAATTGCGTCGAAGGTCGGTGGCGTCGTGCCCGTGCTGACGCCTGACTGTCCATGGGGATTCGATCCTGCCCTCGCGGCAGACCCCAAGGACCAGAAGAAGATGGACCGGTTCAGCCTGTTTGCGCTGGGCGCCGCGCAAGAGGCCTTGAATCAATCCGGGTGGCGACCTGATACCGAAAGCGCTCGCGAACGAACCGCAACCATCGTAGCGTCTGGCGTGGGCGGGTTCGGTGCAATTGCAGAGGCGGTCAGGATCACTGACGACCGCGGGCCAAGACGACTTTCTCCCTTCACCGTACCCAGCTTCCTGGCCAATATGGCCGCCGGCCACATCTCCATCCGCCACGGCCTTCGCGGCCCCCTGGGCGCACCGGTTACGGCCTGTGCCGCCAGCGCCCAGGCGATTGGCGACGCAGCGCGCCTGATTCGGGCGGGCGAAGCCGACATTGCCGTGTGCGGCGGCGCGGAGGCCTGCATCGATCGAGTCAGCCTGGGGTCATTCGCCGCGGCAAGAACCATGTCCACGGGCTTCAATGATCATCCGGCTCAGGCATCCCGCCCGTTCGATGCCGGGCGAGACGGCTTCGTCATGGGAGAAGGCGCCGGCATGCTAGTCATAGAAGAGTTGGAACACGCGCTGCGGCGAGGCGCCACCCCCATCGCCGAAGTACTCGGCTATGGCACGAGCGCCGATGCATACCATATGACATCGCCGCCCGAGGACGGTGCCGGGGGACGACGCGCGATGGAACTCGCGATCCGGCAGGCGAATCTTGCCCCTGAGCTGATCGGGCATTTGAACGCTCATGCGACGTCCACGCCCGTCGGCGACATCAGCGAGCTGGCGGCCATCAAGACTGTATTTGGATCGGGTCGCGGCCCTGCCGTTTCAGCCACCAAGGCGTCGACAGGACATTTGCTCGGGGCTGCCGGCGGCGTGGAAGCGATTTTCACCGTCCTTGCTCTGCGCGACCAGCTCGCGCCTCCTACGCTGAACCTGACCCAGCCGGACTCGGCAGCTGAAGGCATTGATATTGTCACCGGATCGGCCCGCAGCATATCGACGGAATATGCGATCTCCAACGGCTTTGGTTTTGGGGGCGTCAATGCCAGTCTGGTATTCCGTCGACTTTGATCCGGCTTCAAGCCGAAGGAAGCGCTCGAACGCCGGCCCCGGCGCCATCATCATGCGAAGGATGCGACGGGCTGCAGGTTCCGCGCGCATCCGTCCACGTTTGCCGATTGAGATCGGGGCTGCGTTGCGCCCGCGAAGCGGGTCCGATACATGTGGCGGCACAGATGCGGTCAAGCACTCGGACGATCTTTCTGCGTGCTGCGGTACGCTTCGGGTCGGTAAGCGGCATCCACGACAACCCGTGAAGAACCTGTTCCCATCGTGACCACAAGAATCCTCCGCTTCGCCCCGCTGCTGGCGCTCGTCGCCATCCCCGCCGTTCACGCCGCCGACAACCAGCCTTGCGGCGACGATACCATCACGGCCGTCGCGCGCTGGGCCGGCATTGCAAGCGCGCGCATCGCCACGCGCGACGCGGACCGGCTCGTCGTCGCGTCGGCGTGCAAGGTAATGCCGAATACGCCGGAAACGACGATCGCGGCTGTCGCGTTCGATTCGTTGCCCAAAAGCAAGAACCCAGACGAAAGCAACAAGCTGCAAGTCATCGCCCTCGTTGAAGGCGGCAAGGTTGTGGCTGCCGAACGGTCGGTGATCGAGGAAGATGCGGCGACCGAGATCGGCGAAAACAGCTATCGCATCGACACGGCGCCATACAGGCTGTCGCCCGACGTGCGCGCATTCGGCGTCGTGTTCACAAGCAGCGCACGCGGGCCAAGCTGCCCCGATGCAGGCACCAGCGACGAATTGACGTTGTGGGTGCGCGAAGGCAATCGCTTGCGGCCGGTCTTCGGCACCAACCTCGCCGGCTGGGTCAACACCGACGACAAGCATGCGGTCTGCAGCCCCGGCGGGAGCGACGACGCAATCGTGTCGGCAACCATGACGATCGGCATCGAGAAGACTTCGAGCCACGGGTTTGCAGACCTGTCGATTGCCGCGCGTGTCGACCCGCCTCAGCGCAAGGACAAGCGCCCGGTCCGCACGATCGTCCGCTACGACGGCAAGTCGTACGGGATCAATATGTACCGGAACTTCTGGTATCCGCCTTCGGTATTCAAGTAACTTGGTGGCCTACTCCGCCACCTTCGCTCCGATCGCCTCGCCCGACGTCGGCATCCGCAGCGCGTCGTCACGGACACGTCGCGCCTCGCGCGACGAATAGCGATCCTTCAACCGCAGGAACGGTTTTTCAACGAGGAAGTAGCTGGCCGTCGCCGCCATCAGCGCCCACACGATCCCGAGCGGGAACGCATGCGGCACGGCCAGATCCGGATTCGCGAACGGCTGCTGCCACAGATAAAGACTGAACGAGATCGTGCCGACGAACACGACTGGCCGCGTACGCAACCACCGCGCACACCAGAACTCGTTACGGAAATTCAGCACGACGATCACGATCGCGATCAGCGCGGCTTCGAGCGTCACACCATACGTCGCATTCCAGAAGCCGCCGAGCCGATGCTCGGCGAGCGGCATGCCGATCAGCACGACAACGATGATCACCGTCACGATCCGCGCCTCGCCACGCCACGTACGAATCCAGGCTTCAAGCCGCTCACGATTGAGCGACACATAACAGCCGATCAGGATTGGATCGACGCCCGTATGCAGCATCATCCCGAGCTGCCCGCGCAGCGCGGGCGCAACGAAATACGTCACAGCACGCACCAGCGGCACGACCAGGATCAACGCAGCCAGCCAGCGCGTACCGCCCCGCCGCATCCCGTACACGAACAGCAGCGGCCAGAACCAGTAGAACTGTTCCTCGAGCGCGAGCGACCAGAAATGGCCGAGATACCACGCGCCATCCGGATGCAGCGTGTTGTCGCCGGTCAGCCCGAACCACGCCGAGTAATTCCACAGGTGCAGCGCCGCATACAGCCACTGCCGGCGGTCGACGTCGAACCAGCCGGTGAAGGCCACGATCGCGACCGCCGCGAGATAGACGTAGCAGGCCGGCCAGATCCGCAGCGCGCGACGCACGTAGAACGACGTCAGCGCGATGCCGCCCGTGCGCGCGAACTCGGCGCGCAACACGTTGGTGATCAGGAAGCCGCTGAGAACGAAGAAGATCAGCACGCCGAGCCGGCCGTCGGCGATCAGCCGCAACGGCGCGTACCAGCCCGTGTAGCCGCCGGGCAGCACGTGCTCGGCATGTCCGACCACCACCATCGCGACCGCGACGGCGCGCAACCCGGTCAACTGCGTGACGCGATGGTTCATCGGCTGGTTTCCGTTGGCACGGTGGATGGGCAGCAGACCGGCGCCCCCGCTTCGGCACGCCGATATGCCGCCGGGATTTTGTATGAAAAATATCGGAATGAAATTGCTTCAAAAATCCCCCGGCCGGCAACGGCGGCCGCGCAAACCGGAACGAGCCGACGCCCGGGACGGCGAATGGGCATAATGACAAGCCTTGTCCGGCGGCGGCCGGTCCGATGCCAACACAACGATTTTTGCGGCGGCGCAATATCCGTAGTCCCCCGCCCGCACACCGGCCTGCGCCTCGTCCGCCTCCTGTCGACCCTTACCCGGAGCCTGCCTGTGTACCCACCGATCGAACCCTACGCCCACGGCCATCTCGACACCGGCGACGGCCACCGCATCTACTGGGAGCGCTGCGGCAACCCGGCCGGCAAGCCCGCCGTGTTCCTGCACGGCGGCCCCGGCGCCGGCTGCAGCCCCGACCATCGCCGTCTGTTCGATCCGGAGCGCTACGACATCCTGCTGTTCGACCAGCGCGGCTGCGGGCGCTCGACGCCGCACGCCAGCCTCGAGAACAACACGACATGGCATCTGGTTGCCGATATCGAGCGGCTGCGCGAGATGGTCGGCGCGGAAAAGTGGCTCGTGTTCGGCGGCTCGTGGGGCAGCGCGCTGTCGATCGCCTATGCCGAAACGCACCCCGAGCGCGTGAGCGCGCTGGTCGTGCGCGGCATCTTCACGATGCGTCGCGCGGAATTGCTGTGGTACTACCAGGAAGGCGCATCGTGGCTGTTCCCCGACCTGTGGGAAGACTTCGTTGCACCGATTCCGGAAGCCGAGCGCGGCGACCTGATGGCCGCCTACCATCGCCGGCTGACCGGCAACGACGAAGCGGCGAAGCTCGAAGCCGCGCGCGCGTGGAGCATCTGGGAAGGCCGCACGATCACGCTGCTGCCCGCCCCCAAACTCGCCGCGCACTTCGCGGACAGCCACTACGCACTCGCGTTCGCGAGAATCGAAAACCACTACTTCGTGAACAAGGGCTTCGTCGAGGAAGGCCAGCTGCTGCGCGACGCGCATCGGCTCGCCGGGATCCCGGGCGTGATCGTGCAGGGCCGCTATGACGTCGCGACGCCCGCGCGCACCGCATGGGATTTGTCGAAGGCATGGCCGGATGCGACGTTCGAGATCGTGCCCGGCGCGGGGCATGCGTACAACGAGCCGGGAATCCTGGAAGCGCTGATCGCGGCGACGGACCGGTTCGCCGCGTAATCAACGCAATGCAACGCGGTGCGTGTGACCGTGCCTGCCGGCACGCTCACGCACCGCCCGTTCAAAGCGCAGCTTCGACGATCGCCTTGCCGCTGATCGCCCGCTCCACGAGCTGCTCGTCGCCAACCTTGCGGATCGCATCGTCGAGCAACCCTTCCGGCGCGCCGGTCGCCACCTTCAGCAAGCCCGACAGGCCACGCGCGTCGAGCACCACCAGCGTCTCCATCGAATCCGCACGGCTCACGAGCACGCGGCGCCACGCCGGCCCCGCGCCGAAGCTCGCGCAGAGCGCAATCGTGTCGCTGCCGAGCGTGTAGTCGAAGGTCTTGATCATGATCCGCCGCCGTTGCAAGGGAATGGCGATGCGCGACGGTGCGGCGCCGTGACGTCGACGCACCCGCGCGTGCCGCCGGCGCCGAACCGGGGCCCGATCCGTTCGCCGGCATCACCATGCTAGGCGTGCTGAGTTAACGAAGACTTAAAACCACAATGACCGCGGCGCCCCGTTCGTCGCTCGCGGTCAACGTTTGACGGACAATGCCCCGAAACACCAATGTGGCGTTTTGCTCAACGCGGACTGATCGAGAACAGCAAGCCGGCGGTATCGCTCGAGATTGCGGAGTAATGCAGTTTTCCGACGCTACGCTCGATCAATTTGGATTCCTTGCGACTCTCCATGGCGAGCTGGATCATGTGCACGATGATCTCGGTATCGTCGGTTGAAGAAGCAGCCGGATTGACCGCTGCTGCGATCGTGACAAGTGTCGCGACAGACTTCAGCATCACCCCGGGTTCGTTGATGCCGATGCGGATAACGAGTTCGCGAAGTGTTCCATCGGCCTTGTTGACAATACCGGCTAGCTCGAGGTTACGACCGACCGTCTGCTGGAAACCGTCGTAGACAGCATCGTGAACGATCTCGATTTCCGCGAGCACGTCATTGTCGCTCGAGTCGGAAGCTAAACGATTGTACTCACGTCGAAACTCTTTCGGCGTCAGATCAAGAGACACGTGCGGCGCAGCCACGTCGGTCTGGCTTGCCACCGACGACACAGCGGCGACAGCCGAAGCAAGTTCGCTTGCGTGGCGATCGGTAGTCTTGGCCACCTTGCCCTGTTCCGGGAGAATGATTGCGGCCACGATCACCGTCACCATCGACGCCGCTATGCCGCCGAAGAATAGAAGCGCGCGCTTCGGCACTGTGCCCGTCTTCTTGTTTTTGAATAGCGACGGCCGGATCAACCCGATCACTGCCACAAGGATGAACAGCATGCTAACGATGACCAGTACCCCGGATACGGCACGCATTATATTTTGGCCCTATTATATTAATAGGGCATGATATCAAAATGCGGAGTGCGGGACGACGCCTTACATGTCCATTTCAACTTCCAGCGGCTCCACCGTCACGCCGACCTTCAGCTCCTGATCCGCGCCGCCGCCGCGAATCACGCCGCGCAGCGGCGTCACGTCCGCATAGTCGCGGCCGATCGACAGCATCACGTAGTCGTCACCGGGCGCGCGATCGTTGGTCGGGTCGAGCTGCAGCCAGCCGTTGTCCTCGGGCCAGGCCGGGTCGTACACCTCGACCCATGCATGCGACGCGTCGGCGCCGATCAATCGCGGCTGTCCGGGCGGCGGCTGCGTGAGCAGGTAGCCGCTCACGTAACGCGCAGCCAGCCCGAGCGAGCGCAGCGCGCCGATCATCACGTGCGCGAAATCCTGGCACACGCCCTTGCGCAAGCGCAGCGCATCGAGCGCCGACGTCGTGATGTCGGTGCTGTTCGGCGTATACGCAAAATCGGCATGCACACGCCGCATCAGCTCCCACGCGGCCTGCACGAGCGGCCGTTGCGGCGTGAAGCTCGACGCCGCATACGCGGCGAGTTCCGGATCGCACGCGACATGCGGCGACGTGAACACGAATTCGCTCGCCGCGTCGTAGGGCTGCCCCGCGCGGAATCGCAAGCGGTCACGCACGGCTTCCCACGCCATCGCCTGTTTACCGTCGGGATTCGCGATGGCAGGCGGCGGCTCGCCGCGCGCACCGCGCGACCATACCGGCGGCGTCACGCGTACCGTGCTGCGGCTCCGCACGAGCAGCGCATCGTGCGGCTGGTTCAACGCAAACGACGCGCGCGCGTTGCCGAATGCGTCGATCTCGGTCCCGACCGATTCCGGCGCCGGATCGATGTCGAGCGCGAACGACAGCACCTGCTGGCGCGGCGTGACGAGCGGTTGCAGCCGGGCCTGGTGCTGCGCCGATTCGACGCGCGCCGCGTAACGGTATTCGGTATCGTGCGTGACGCGCAGCAACCGGCCGGGGGCAACGGCGGCCGGTGCGGCCGGCGCCGATGTCGGTGCCGATGTGTTCCGCGCATTGCCGGAATTGGGCGACACTTTCGCCGCGCCTTTCGTCGTCACCATAACGTCCTGCCCGCCTCGCGCACGTGGCTGAAATAGCGCTCACCGATCCGGTTCGACAGTTCCCACACCGCCTTCACCGTCGTGTCGAGCGCATCGAGCAGCTTGTCGTGTCGGCCGCCGTCGGCGGTCTCGCACAGCTCGTGCAGCGACCACGCGGGGACGTCGGGAATCGTCTCGGCCAGTTCGGACAGCGCATAGCCTTCGCTGCGCTCGACCTTCGTCAGCCGGCCGCGCAGCGCCTGCACGACCCAGCCGAGCGAACGCGGATTGTCGGTATCCAGCACAACGAGCGACAGCAGCGGCGCGACGTCAAAGCCGCGCTGGAACCGCGAACGGAACGTGATCGTGCTGTCGAACAGCTCCAGCACGAGCTCGAAGCCGTCCTGCCGATTCACCGCGCCTTCGTCGAACGCGGCCTTCAGCACGCTGCACAGGAAGTCCAGCCGGTCGATCTGCCGGCCGATCGACAACAGCCGCCAGCCGTCGTCGCGCGTCATGTTGTCGGTCTGCGCGCCGGTGATCGCGCCGAGCAGCAGGCCGAGACGTTCCAGCAACTGCAGCGCCTCGTTGCCGATCTGCTCCTCGGCCTCCGGCTGGCCTGCGCTATCCGCGAACAGTTGGGTCGCGTCGTCGATCAACCGCCACTGATCGCTCGACAGCCGTTCGCGGATCGCGGCGGCCGCGCCCCGCATCCCGAACAGGCAGGACGCAATGCCCGACGTGCGATCCGCGCCGCGCGTCAGCGACGTCGCGAGCGTGTGCTGGAATGCACGCGGCGCATCGACGGCGTTCGGCGCGTCGGCCGCGATCAGGCCCGTGTCGCGGCACAACATGTCGAGCAATTCCAGGTGCGCGGGGCTGTCAACGTCGTCCTCGCCGCGCAGCCGCTCGAGCGCGGCACGCGCAAGGCGCATCAGGTTGGTCGCGCGCTCGGTATAACGGCCGAGCCAGAACAGGTTTTCGGCGGCGCGGCTCGCGATCGCGCGCGGGCGTTCGACGAGGTCGTCCGGGCCGAGGTGCGTCTGCAGCAGCGTCGTCGAATCGACGATGCCTTCGGTCATCACCCACGTATCGACGGTGCTGCCGCCGCGCGGCATCGGCGCGTTGAACAGCGTGTCGCGCGTGCCGACCCGCGACAGCCCGCCGGGCAGGAGCCA
>NZ_JAAGPB010000191.1:0-15175 GCF_017104585.1 Burkholderia sp. Ac-20392 | reverse complement strand
GGCGCGAGCCGCTGCGTCAGCAGCCTTTCGAGGCAGGCCGCCGCGGCGCGGCGGGTGTCGGGTGTCCGCACGGGCGGACCGGATCGCGCAGTCTGCATGTCCCTCCTTCGAGTACTGGCATGTCGCCGGGGTGATGGGTTCCGGCATAGGATTGCAATTGCAACGATTGTAGTTGCAACGATAACCGGAAGACAAGGACCGACATGATCTCGACGCATCCCCTCACGTTCCATACGGCCGACACGCCGAACGGACACAAGATCGCCATTTACCTGGAAGAGGCCGGGCTCGCCTACGACCGCGTGCACGTGAATCTCTCCGCCGGCGAGCAGCGCAGCCCGGCGTTTCTCGCGATCAACCCGAACGGCAAGATCCCGGCCATCGTCGACCACGACGCCGGGCTGACCGTGTTCGAATCCGGCGCGATCCTCGGCTATCTCGCCGCGAAGACGGGCGTTCTGCAGCCCGACACGCTGGCCGAGCGCACGGCGGTCCAGCAATGGCTGCACTTCCAGATCGGCGGGATCGGGCCGATGCTCGGCCAGCTCTGGTGGTTCCTGCATGCATCGAAGGAGGTCAATGCGCAGGCGCTCGAGCGCTACCGGAACGAGGCGCGGCGCCTCTATGGGGTCGTGAACGGCCGCTTGGCGGAATCGGCGTATCTCGCGTCGTCGCGGTACTCGATCGCCGACATCGCCGCGTTTCCGTGGCTGCGCACGGCGCCCGAACTCGATCTCGACCTTGCCGACTACCCGCACGTCGCGCGCTGGCTCGCCGGCATCGAGGCGCGGCAGGCCGTTCAGCGGGGCCTGATCGCATGCCGCGCGCCGGCGGCGGAGGGCGCGCGCTGACTTCGCATCGCCCGCGCCGCACGGATGGCGCGGGCGCCGGCCGCCGGCCTGCCGGGAAACATCGTTCTCCTTCGTCGTAAACGTCTCGAATGCGTGATATTTGCGCCGCGCGATCCGGTTTAGAGTGGCCGCGAATCGATGACGATGTGTCGTATCGCCGCAGTCCCGGGCAGTACAGACGCACCAGAGGAGTTGGAGACAAATGAGTGAAGGCAGGATTACGCAGGTCGAGTCGTTCGGTTTCGAGCGCATTCCCGATGCATCGCGCTATGCGCGGCCGATCGATCTGTTCAGGTTGCTGTTCGGCGGCTGCAATACATTTTCCACATCGGTGCTCGGCAGCTTTCCCGTGCTGGTCGGGCTGTCGTTCAAGGCGGGTGTCTGCGCGATCGTGCTCGGCGTGCTCGCCGGCACCTGCATCCTCGCGCCGATGAGCCTGTTCGGCCCGCGCAACGGGACGAGCGACCCCGTGTCGTCCGGCGCGCATTTCGGCATCCACGGCCGGATCGTCGGCTCGTTCCTCGCGCTGCTCACGTCGATCGCGTTCTTCTCGCTCGCGGTGTGGAGCTCGGGCGACGCGCTCGTCGGCGGCGCGCACAACATGGTCGGCGTGCCCGTCAACGGCTTCACGCTCGGTGCGGCGTACATGGTGTTCGCGGTGCTCGTGCTGATCGTCTGCATCTACGGCTTCCGCTTCATGCTGTGGGTCAACAAGATCGCCGTGTGGGCTGCCAGCGTGCTGTTCGTCGCCGGCCTGTTCGCGTTCGCCGGCCTGTTCGACATGAACTACGCGGGCACGGTGCAGCAGGGCAGCGCCGGCTTCTGGGCCGCGTTCGTCGGCGCGGTGCTGGTGGCGCTGAGCAACCCGGTGTCGTTCGCGTCGACCCTCGGCGACTGGGCGCGCTACATCCCGCAGAACACGCCGAAGCATCGCGTGATGGGCGCCGTGTTCGCCGCGCAGATCGCGACCTTCGTGCCGTTCTTCTTCGGCCTCGCGACCGCGACGATCATCGCGACGAAGGCGCCCGCGTTCATCGCGTCGAACGACTACGTCGGCGGGCTGCTCGCGATCTCGCCGCACTGGTTCCTGTTGCCGATGTGCCTGATCGCGATCATCGGCGGGATGTCGACCGGCACGACCGCGCTGTACGGCACCGGCCTCGACGTATCGAGCATGTTCCCGCGCCTGCTGAATCGCGTGCGTGCGACGCTGCTGATCGGCACGATCGCGATCGCGTTCATCTTCGTCGGCCGCTTCTGGTTCAACCTCGTCGAAAGCGTCGCGACGTTCTCGACGCTGATCGATACGTTCAGCTGCCCGTGGATGGCGATCATGGTGATCGGCTACGTGACGCGGCGCGGCTACTATCTCGCCGACGACCTGCAGGTGTTCAACCGCGGGCTGCACGGCGGCCACTACTGGTTCACGCACGGCTGGAACGTGCGCGCGATGGGTGCGTGGCTGCCGGCCGCGTTCGTCGGGCTGTCGTTCGTGAACCTGCCGGGCCAGTTCGTCGGGCCGCTCGGCAACCTCGCGGGCGGGCTCGACCTGAGCGTGCCGGTGTCGCTGCTGATGGGCGGCGTGCTGTATTTCGTGCTGCTGACGCTGTATCCGGAACCGGACGGCGTGTACGGCCCGTACGGGCGACGCTTCGTGCGCGGCGGCAGGCAGGCGGTGCGCGGCAATGGCGTACCGGCGATCCAGCCGAAGGGGTAAGAGCGGCGCGTGGTGTGTTGCGCCGTAAATGACGATGCCGCCGCGCGGGAGAGCCGCCGGCGGCATCGTTGTTTTCGGGCGCGTGGTTGCCTGTAGGGGGGCCCGTACTTTCCATGCGGCGGGCCGAAAACGCCAACGAAGGCGCAAACGAAAACGCCCGCCGGATTGGCGGGCGCTTGTCGACCGTGATGCGTGTCAGTGGAACGAACTGCCTGCGAGCATCCCGCCGTCGACGATGAATTCCGATCCCGTGCAGTACGCGGATTCGTCGGACGCGAGGAACAGCACGAGGCTCGCCACTTCGTCCGGCTTGCCGATGCGCGCGATCGGCAGGCCGCTGTAGATCGACGACGGATCGAAATCCGCGAACTCGGGCGGGCGCGCCATCACCGTATCGATGCCACCCGGATGCACCGAGTTCACGCGAATGCCGTAGCGGCCGAATTCGAGTGCGGCGGCCTTCGTCATCCCGCGCACCGCGAACTTGCTCGACACGTATGCGCTGCCGCCCGCGACGCCTTCCATCCCGGCCGTCGACGACACGTTGACGATCGAGCCGCCGCCTGCCGCCTTCAGCGCGCCAAGCGCCGACTTCATGCCGAGCCAGCAGCCGACCTGGTTCACGTCGATCACCTTGCGATAGTCGTCGAGCGAGCACGCTTCGATCGGCACGAGCTTCAGGATCGCCGCGTTGTTCACGAGGATGTCGAGCCGGCCGAACTGCGCGAGCGTCGCATCGACGGCAGTCTGCCAGTCGGCTTCGCGGGTCACGTCGAGATGCTGGAAACGGGCGGCGTCGCCGAGTTCGGCCGCGACACGCCGGCCGGCTTCGTCCAGCACGTCGGCGATCACCACGCGTGCGCCTTCGGCAACGAACCTGCGTGCTTCCGCTTCGCCCTGGCCGCGGGCACCGCCCGTGATCAGCGCGACCTTGCCTTCGAGTCGTTTCATCATAATTTGCTCCGAGAAACCCCGCCATTTCCCCCAAGGGGACTTTCTTCGGGGCGGATGGCGGGAAGGAAAGGATTGCTGTTGACAGACAGCTTCTTCCACGGGTTAGGATCACCGGCATGATCCTTGTCTATCGCTACCGGGTGAAATCGCTCAACGGACTGCTTAACAAGCAGAGCCGCGCGGTGAACTACGTCTGGAACTTCTGCAACGACACGCAGAAGCACGCGCTCAAGTGGGGCAAGAAGTGGCCTACAGGATTCGACCTGAACGTGCTGACGACCGGCAGCAGCAAGGCACTCGGTATTCACTCCGGCACGATCAACGCGACGTGCGAGCAATACGCGAAGTCGCGCAGTCAGCACCGTCGGCCCTACCTGCGCTATCGCAGCAGGAAATCGCTGGGCTGGGTGCCGCTGAAGGGGCGTGACCTGAAGCGCGAGGGCGACGCGTTTCGTTTCGCCGGCAACACGTTTCGCGTGTTTAACAGTCGACCGCTTCCCGAAGGCAAGATCAAGGACGGGACCAACTTTGCGCAGGATGCACGCGGCAACTGGTTTCTCAACATCGTGATCGAGATGCCGGATGTTCAGGCTCGCCCGGTCCGTTCCGGTGTGGGCATCGATCTCGGCCTGAAAGACTTCGCCACACTTTCGACCGGCGAGAAGCTGCCCAATGACCCGTTCGGTCGACGCGCGGCGGAAAAGCTGGCGAAAGCGCAACGGGCGCGAAAGCACAGGCGGCATATCGCGAAGCTGCACGCCAAGGTGGTGAACGCCCGTGCCGATTTCCAACACAAGCTCGCGCTCGATCTGGTGCGGCGTTTCGATTACATCGCGGTCGGCAACGTGTCGGCCGCGAAGCTCGCCAGAACCAGGATGGCGAAAAGCGTCTACGACGCGTCCTGGTCGTCCTTCCGAAACAGGCTCCGCTACAAAGCGATCGCGCACGGAGTCACGTTCGAGGAAGTCGACGAAAGCGGTTCTACCCAGTCCTGTTCGGCGTGCGGGTCGAAAGACAGCACGGCGCGGCCGAAAGGTATCGCGGGACTGAGAATAAGAGAGTGGACCTGCAGTGACTGTGGTGCCGAGCATGATCGAGATACCAACGCTGCGTTGAACATTCTCCGATGCGGACGTGCATCGCCAGGTGTGGGAATCCTCCGCCTTTAGGCGGAGGAGGACGTCAAGCTGCTTGCTCCTGTGAGTGAGAGGGGGTTTGCGCGGAGGCGCCCGCCGCGTCGATGATGCGAACCGGATCGGTGCCGTCCCATGCACGGGCTTCGGCGATGCCGTGCGCGATCATGTCGCGCATGCCGGCGCCTTCGATTACTTCGACGCGCACGCCGGGATCGTCGGCGTCGTCGAGATACGCGACGCGCGTGGCCGGATTGCGTGCGTCGAACACGACACGCAGGCCGCGGGCCGTGAGCTGCGCGAGCGCGACATCGAGATCGTCGACGACCCACGCGACGTGATGCAGCCCGACGAGCGGCTGCCCATGCGCATCGCGGTACGGCGAGGGCGTGTCGTTCGTCACGTGAATCAGTTCGATCTGCAGACCGCCGCGATATGCGAGCCCGACGTCCATCGTGACCGTCACGGGTTCGCCGAGATGAGTGCCGTCGAGGCGCACGTTGCGGAATACGGTCCACGGGCCGACGTCGTGGCGTGCGCGCCAGCGCGCGATGCTGCGGTCGAGATCGGCGACCACGTAGCCGATCTGGTCGATGGGGCCGAGGACAGGGTCGTTCATGGCGTCTCCGTGGCGGACACACGTGTGCGTGCCGCGCGATGATTGACGGCCATGATCGCAACAAAGCGCGCGCCGCGTGCCGTCCAAACGGACGAGTGCGCGTGCTTCGTCGTGGTGTGGTGGGCAGGTGGGTGCGCCAGGGCGCGACGCTGCAGGTGTGGGAAGCGGAACGGAGAGGGCGGGTGCTGCCGGTCGGGCGATCCGCGCGTTACCGCGCGTTCGGGCCCTTGACCGTCAGCCGGCACACGGTTGCCAGCGCGAGCAGGTTCGGGTCGCGTTCGCGCCGGTGCAGGAAGCTCAAACCGATCGTCTGGCGGATCGTCGGCCCGGCGAGCGGCACGAGCGCGATCTTGTGCGCGAACAGGTCGCGCACGCGGCCGGGCAGCAGCGAACAGCCGACGCCGCCCGACACGAGGTTGATCAGCGAGAAGATGTCGCCCACCCGCATCACGACGTTCGGCGTGACGCCGGCCGAACGAAACGCTTCCGTGAAGCCGTGATGCGTCGCGAAGCCTTCGCCGAGCGACACGAACGGTGCGTCGCCGCACGCGCACAGATCGATGGCATCGTGCCGTGCGTAGGGCGAGTCGATCGGCGCGGCGAAGAACATCTCGTCCTCGAACAGCGCGATCGATTCGATCTCGGCGTCCGGTTCGGGCAGCGCCATCAGCGTCGCGTCGATCGCGCCTTGCCGGAGCTTGTCGAGCAGGTCGGCGTTCGAGCCGAGCACGAGCTCGGCCTGCAGCTCGGGGCGGCGCTCCTTCAACGCGATCACGACTTCGGGCACGGTGCGGATCGTCAGCGAGTAGAGCGAACCGATCTTCAACTGGCCGGCGCCGTAGCCGGCCGCCTCGCGCGTCGAGCGGATCCCGTCCGTCATCGTCTTGAGCACTTCGCCCGCGACTTCGGCGAGTACCTGCGCGGCGTCGGTCGGAATCAGGTTCCGCCCCTCGTGGCGAAACAGCGCGCAGTGCATCCCTTCCTCGAGCGTGTGCAGCGCGCGATGCACGCTGACCGTGCTGACGCCCAGCGCTTCGGCGGCCTTCGCGAGGCTGCCGGCTTCCATGAAGGCGAGCAGTACCTCGAGCTTGCGGAACGTGATCTCTTCGTTGATGCGGTTGCGCATGGTGCGGACGACGGGAAGGGCGGCCGACGATTCTGCCGCAGAACCGGGGCTGCAACAATGCGCGAATTTCCGGGGTTTTCGCATGGCGGAGCCTGGTGGGGAAACATTTAATCTCCGGCTAATCATCCGCCGCGGGTATTAATTGATGCGGGTTTTCGGCGTCCCTATGATCGTTTTACGCCGATGGTGCGGGCCCGTGCCTCACTGCCGGCGATACGAACAGCCGATTCGCCCATGCCCGCCACGGAACGCGGCATGCATACGGCGCGGCGCCATGAGACTGCAGGAGACAAGCATGCGCGACTCACGTCGGAACTCGCGGCATCGGCAGGTGGTTGCCGCTGTCGTCGGCAATACCCTCGAGTGGTACGACTTCATCGTTTACGGTTTCTTCTCCGGGATCATCGCGCGGCTGTTCTTTCCCGCCGAGAGCCAGTACGCGTCGCTGCTGATGTCGCTCGCCACCTTCGGCGTCGGCTTCTTCATGCGCCCGGTGGGCGGCATCCTGCTCGGGCTCTATGCGGACCGCAAGGGCCGCAAGGCCGCGATGCAGCTCATCATCTTCCTGATGACGCTGTCGATCGCGTTGATCACGTTCGCGCCGTCTTACGCCGTGATCGGCCCGGCGGCGCCGGTCCTGATCGTCGTCGCGCGGCTGCTGCAGGGCTTCGCGACGGGCGGCGAATACGCGAGCGCGACCGCATTCCTCGTGGAAAGCGCGCCGGAGAACCGGCGCGGGCTGTACGGATCGTGGCAACTGATCGGCCAGTGTCTCGCGGTGTTCTCGGGCGCCGCGATGGGCGCGTGGGCCACGCAGTCGCTGTCGGACGCGGCGCTGCATAGCTGGGGCTGGCGCGTGCCGTTCGCGCTCGGGCTGCTGATCGGGCCGGTCGGCCTGTGGATCCGCCGGCACATGGAGGAGACCGAGGCGTTCATCGATGCGAGCAAGTCGACCGTCGAGCCGCCGGCGAGCGTGTCGCGCGTGCTGCGCGACAACCTGCGGGGTGTGCTGGTGTCGATGGGGCAGACGATCACCGGCACGGCCGTGTTCTACGTGATGCTGGTCAACATGCCGACGTTCGTGCACAAGACCTTCGGGCTGCCGCTCGACCAGGTCTTCAAGGTGCAGATGGCGGCGGTTGCGCTGCTGACGGTGACGATCCCGTTCGCGGCGCTCGTGTCCGACCGCATCGGCCGGCGGCCCGTGCTGATCGCCGGCACGCTGGCGCTGCTGACGGTCACGTATCCGCTGTTCACGTGGCTGGCTGCCGCGCCGGGCATCGGGCGCCTGCTCGTGATGCAGCTCGTGATCTGCACGATCATCGGCATCTGCTACGGGCCCGCGCCGACCACGCTCGCCGAGCAGTTCGCGACGCGTTCGCGCTCGACCGGCATCGCGCTCGCTTACAACGTCGCGGTGATGGTGTTCGGCGGCTTCGCGCCGTTCATCGTCACGTGGCTGACGCACGCGAGCGGATCGCCGGTCGCGCCCGCGTGGTACGTGCTGTTCGCGGCGTCGTTCGGGCTGCTCGCGAGCGTGTTCATGCACGATGGCGCGCCGTGCGTGCTCGCGCGCCGGCGGTTTCAGGGCGAGCCGTTGAGCGCCAAGTAGCGGCCGTGGCCCGTTGCCCGCACCGGCGAACCATCGGCGTGGGCGGCACACAGGGTATCGGTCGTTCCGATGGTTAGCATCGCGGGCGGCGGCCTACCGCGACCGCTGCCCGGTCGTTACGCTTTGGCGATCATCCACTCTGTCCGGAGGGTCGCCATGTCCCGGCTCGATTACAAGTTGCTCGGCCCCTGCCTGCTCGCCATCGCGATCGACGCGATGGGATTCGGGCTCGTCTATCCGATGATGTCCGCGATCTTCAGCGATCCGCACGCCGGCATCCTGCCGGCCGACACCGGCGCGCATGCGCGCAATTTCTACCTCGGTCTCGGCTACGGGATCTACCCGTTGTGCATGTTCTTCGGCTCGTCGCTGATGGGCGACCTGTCCGATCGCTACGGCCGCCGCAGGATCCTGCTGCTGTGCGTGCTCGGCCTCGCGGTCGGCTACGCGATGATGGCGGCCGGCGCGTGGCACGCGAGCGTCGCGCTGCTGCTGGCCGGTCGCGGGCTCACGGGCTTGATGGCCGGCTGCCAGGGCATCGCGCAGGCGGCGATCACCGACCTGAGCACGCCGGAGAACAAGGCGTACAACATGAGCATCATGTCGCTCGCGTTCAGCGCGGGCGTGATCGTCGGCCCCGTGCTCGGCGGCGTCACGTCCGACCGCACGCTTTCGCCGCTGTTCGACTACGACACGCCGTTCGTGCTGGTCGCCGCACTGTCGCTGGTCTGCGCGCTCTGGACCTGGGCGTCGTATCGCGATTCGGCCGCACCGCGCGGCGACACGCGCATCGATCCGCTGCTGCCGCTGCGGATCATCGGGGAGGCCGCCCGCCAGCGCAACGTCGCGTTCCTGTCGGTGGTGTTCTTCCTGATGCAGGTCGGCTACGGGCTCTATCTGCAGACCATCATGCTGCTGCTGCAGGCGAAATTCGGCTACACGAGTGCACGGCTCGGGCTGTTCAGCGGCGTGATCGGGCTCTGCTTCGTGTTCGGGCTGCTGTTCGTCGTGCGGCTGATGCTGCGCGTGTGGCGCGTGGTCGACATCGCGAAGACGGGCCTGCTCGTCGCGGGCATCGGCCAGGTCCTGTCCGCGCTGTTCCCGCACGAGCCGGTGCTGTGGGCGCTCGCGATGGTCGTCGGCTGCTTCGACATGGTGGCGTATACGACGATGTATACGGCGTTCTCCGACGCGGTCAGCGAGGATCGGCAAGGCTGGGCGCTCGGCGTCGCGGGCTCGGTGATGGCCGTCGCGTGGGTCGTCACGGGCGCGCTCACGAACCTGCTGCCCGTGTTCGGCGAGATCGGCCTGTTGCTGATCGGCGGCGCGGGCTTCCTGCTCAGCTTCGCGATGATGGTCGCGTACGGCCGCACGCAGCCGGGTGCGCGAACGGCCGCGCTGTCGTAGGCGGTTTGCACGTTGGCCCGATCCTGTCGGACGTTGTCCCGCGCGCCGCTGTCGCGGCAGGCCGCGCGGCCCGACACTGGCGCCTCGCGTCCCGGGAGTATCCGGGCCGCGTGCGGCGGCGCCGGCTGGCCCGGCACGCCGTTCCTTCGATAGGCCAACCGAGAGAGCGACCCATGCAACATCCGACCATCCGTACCCTGGCGGGCGCGACCGCGCCGACATCGATCGGCGCTGCCCGCACCGCGCTGCTGGTGATCGATTTCCAGAATGAATACTTCGGCGGCCGCCTGCCGATTCCGGAGGGGCCGCGTGCGCTGGGCAATGCGCAGCGCGTGATCGCGTTCGCCGACCGCGCAGGCATTCCGGTGTTTCACGTCCAGCACGTCGATACGGCCGACAGCCCGATCTTCGCCGACGGCAGCGACGGCTTTCGCTTTCACGCGGACCTGCAGCCGGCGGCGCATCACACCGTGGTGAAAAAGACGTCGGTGAGCGTGTTCCCGACGACGGACATCGATGCGCGCCTGAAGGCGGCCGGGATCGACACGCTGATCGTCACGGGCCTGATGACGCATGCATGCGTCGCCGGCGCGGCACGCGATGCGGTGCCGCTCGGCTACGCGGTGATCGTCGTCGACGACGCATGCGCGACGCGCGACCTCGACATCGCGGACGGCGGCACGGTATCGCACCGCGACCTCCATCGCGCGACGCTGGCCGCGCTGTCGGACACGTTCGGCGACGTGCTGACGACCGACCAGGTGCTGGCGCTCGCCGTCGCCTGACGGCCGCCGGGTTCGTGCTTCAGTCGGCCCAGCCCGGCGCGGCGTACACGACTTCGCCGCGGAAGCACGTCTCGATCGCGCGGGTTTGCGCGAACGTCTCGACCGGATGCGCGAACGGATTGCGGTCGAGGATCGTGAAGCTCGCGTCCTTGCCCGCTTCGAGCGAACCCGTGCAGTCGTCGAAGCGCAACGCATACGCGGTGTTCACCGTATAGGCCTCGAGCATCGTGAGCAGGTCGAGTCGTTCGTGCGGATTCCACGGCGGGCTGTCGGGCTGGTCGATCAGCAGGTGCGTGACGCCCGTCTGGATGATCTGCATTGGGTCCATCGTGCTGACCGACCAGTCGGAGCCGGCCGCGAGCATCGCGCCCGCGTTGCGCAGGCTGCGGAACGGATAGTTGCGCGCGGTGCGTTCCGCGCCGAGCAGGTCGCGATAGAGCTGCTGCTGTTCCTCGCGCGCGGCCGTCCACAGCGTCTGCACGCTGGCGATCGCGCCGAGCCGGTTGAAGCGGCTCATGTCGGCCGGATCGACGATCTGCAGGTGCGCGAGCTGCGCGCGCCGGTCGCGCATGCCGTTGCGGATCTGGACGTATTCGAGCGCGTCGAGCGTCATGCGCACCGCGCGGTCGGCGAGCGTGTGGAAGTGCAGGTCGAAGCCGGCCGTATCGGCGAGCAGGCAGATCTCGTTCAGCGCGTCCTGGCTCCACAGCGCGA
Source organism: Burkholderia sp. Ac-20392 (assembly GCF_017104585.1). Classification (NCBI taxonomy): domain Bacteria; kingdom Pseudomonadati; phylum Pseudomonadota; class Betaproteobacteria; order Burkholderiales; family Burkholderiaceae; genus Burkholderia; species Burkholderia sp. Ac-20392. Next base: position 4,257 of record NZ_JAAGPB010000191.1, on the reverse strand, counting down.
GGCCGCAGTCGTCGGTGCCGGCGTACGGCTCGAGCAGCGCGGCGGTTTTCGATTCGGGCACGCCGTCGACGAAGATCTTCACCGTATGCAGGCGCAGGTTGTCGCATTCGTACTCGCGGCGCCATCTCGCAAAGCGCTCGATCTGCTCGCGCGGATCGCGGCGCGGGTTCGCATAGAGGCCCGCGCTCATGTACACCTTCAGCGTGCCCGCGCGCTGCGCGTCGGCGTAAGCCTTGAGTTCGGCTTCCTCGACGCGCGCATCGAACCAGCCGGTGATGCCGTAACCGTGCGCCATCGCGTGCGCTTTCGCGAGCGACTTCGGGTAGCCGGCCGGGCTCAGTTGCGGAATGATCGGGCACACGCGGTAGAACGCCGCTTCGTGCACGACGCCATTCGGCGCGCCGGACGCATCGCGTTCGTACACGCCGCCGGCCGGGTCCGGCGTGTCGGCGTGGATGCCGGCCGCCTCGAGGCCTTTCGTGTTGAGGCAGCCGCTGTGCACGTCGAAGCCGACCACGAGCAGCGGCCGGTCGGGCACGACCCGGTCGAGCAGCTCGCGGGTCGGATACGCGCCGAATGCGGCCAGGTTGGCGCCGCCGAGATAGACCCACGGTTCGTTCGGCGTCGCATCGGCGCATGCGCGGATGCGCTGCAGGATCGTGTCGGGATCGTTGATGCCGGACAGGTCGAAGTTGCCGAGGATCTGGTGGCCTTCGAGCGGGTGCACGTGGCCGTCGATGAGGCCCGGCAGCATCAGCCTGCCGGCCAGGTCGACGATGCGCGTCGCGGGGCCGGCCAGTTGGCGGATGTCGTCGTCGCGGCCGACGGCGACGATCTTGCCGTCCTGGGTGGCCAGCGCCTGCGCGAAGCGGCGCTGCGCGTCGCCCGTGTAAAGCAGGCCGTTCAGATAGACGGTGTCGGCGTGTTGCATGTGTCTCCTCCGGATGGGGGGATGTTCGACGGGCGCACGTGTCCCGCGGGCGGGCCGTGTGGCTCGTCCGGTCGCGTGAACCCGGTCGGGTTGGAATGAGATGCGGGGCGGCTAGGCGCCGGTGTTGCGCGGCAGGCGCGGCGATGCGTCGTGGTGAAGGCCGGCCGCCGCCGGAGCGTCATGCCGATCGCGCCGCCAGGCCTGGATCGGCAGAGCGATGGGCGACGCGCGCGCGGCCATGCGGGCCGGCGTCCCTCCGGTATTCGGCATTCCGTGTCTCCGTGATATCCGACGCGTTCCTGTCGTCGGGTGAGTCAGATACTAGGAGCGAGGCGGCCGGCTGTCTGTCATCGTTTTGAGGACAACGCGCGACAAAGGCAACGGCGGTGGGCGGGATTGCAGCGACGTGAAGGTGCTGTCTATTGACCGCGATCCTCCGGCGGTTCCTCTTCGGTCACGCACCATGCGAACAGTCCGGCCCGGTTCGCGACGCCGAGCTTCGCGAGTGCGCGCCCGAGATAGGTGCGCACGCTGCTGGCCTTGAGCGCGAGGGTGTCGGCGATCTGCGGGACCGGCTGGCCTTGCAGCACCGCGCGGCACACGAGCCGTTCGCGCTGCGACAGCGCCGCGCCGCTGGCCGACAGGCGCTGTTCGAAGCGCTGCAGCAGCGCGCCGTCGTCCGAGCGTGGCGTCAGGCGGGCGAGCCGCGCATGCTGGATCAGGAGCGGCAGCACGAAATCGCCGAGTTGCCGCAGCAGCGCCAGCTCGGCCAGCGTATAGGACGGCTGGCCGCGCCGGCGGAACAGCGAGAACGCATAGACATAGTCGCGCTCGCTGCCGATCAGCGTGCAGTCTTCACCGAGTTCGCCGAGCGCGAACTGGCGGCCGTATTCGGTTGCCGTATCGATGTCCTCGTTGCACGAGAAGACGAGCTGCGAATCGGTGGCGCGCTCGATATGCGGGAGCAGCGTGTCGGTGCGCCAGTCGCCCTGTGTATACAGATCGAGCGCGTGGCGCGTGCCGTCGGGATCGTCGCCGCCCGCGAAGAACAGCACGTCGACGCTGTCGACCGATTGCGACGGCGCATCGCGGCGGTAGCGCGTCGCGACACTGTAGTGGGACTGCGGGTCGACGGTTTCGCGCAGCCACGCCCAGAGCCGGGCGGGAAACTGCGGACTGCCGAGGCTGGCGACCAGGTCGCCGGCGTTGTTCAGGGAAATATGGGCGGGGCTCATCGTTGACACCGTCTGCGCGAACGGCCGCCCGTGCCGGCCGTGCATCGCGTACGACGGTGCGCCGGCGGTGCAGCGGCTGGCGGTGCGGTCAGGCGGGACGGAGGCCGGCGCGGCGGCGAAGCTCGATTGTAGGGGACTTCGCCGGCGTGGGGCATGCGCGCTTGCCCCGCAGGCGGCCGATCGTCCGCCGACGGGTGGTGCGCATCGTTGCACACCATGTACCGGCCCCGCGCGTCAGAACATCGTGTTCGCGTTCGCGGACTTTTCCGGTACCGGCTGGATCACGTCCCAGTGTTCGACGATCTTGCCGTCCTTCACGCGGAAGATGTCGACGACCGCTTCGCCGCGGTCGCCCGGGCGCTCGGTCGCATGCACGTGCAGGTAGACGAGGTCGCCGTCGGTTGCGCTGCGCACGATGCGCGCGCGCGATGCCGGGTTCTTCTGGAACGCGCCGACGAAGTACGACACGAACGGCTTCTTGCCGTCGGGTACGTGCGGGTTGTGCTGCTTGTAGTCGTCCGCGACGACGGCGGCGGCCTCGACGGCTTCGTGCTTGTTGAAGAAGCGGTCGTAGAACGTCAGCACGAGCTGGCGGTTGGCTTCCTCGGCGGCGAGGTCGCGCGCGCCCGGGCCGGTGGCCAGCGCGGCCGTCGACGCGGCCAGCAGGACGAGCGCGGCAACGGCGCGAACGGGGGAGCGGAGCGATGACATCTAGCGGGTTCCTTGTCTGACGAAGCGTGGGTGGGTGCGCGATGCGCGACGGCGGGGCGAGCCTGCCGCCGCGATCGGCTGGAGACGGCGCATGGTTGCGGATACGCGAGCCATGTCGACGCGAGGGATTCATCGCCCAGCCCGAATCGTCGCGATACGGGCCAGGCGAGGCCGCGCGCCGTCGCCATGCTTCGTTGAACTGGCGAATCCGCGCGGCTGTCGGGTCGATCGAATGGTACAGTTGCCGCGAACCCGTCACAAGAAGTCAGCGCGGTGTGAACAGGTCACACCGCGCTGACCATGCGTTGCCCATGAAAGAGAATCCAGTCATGCCGTTCCCGCCTGCCGATGAACCCGTCGAACTCGATCAGCCATGCCCGATTCGCGATGTGCTCGACCGCATCGGCGACCAGTGGAGCCTGCTCGTGCTCGAGACGCTGTCCGGCGGGACGATGCGTTTCAACGAACTCGGCCGGACGATCGGCGACGTGTCGAACCAGATGCTGTCGCGTACGCTCAAGCGGCTCGAGCAGGACGGCTTCGTCAGTCGCACGCTGTTCGCGGAAGTGCCGCCGCGTGTCGAATATGCGCTGACCGACCTCGGGCGTTCGTTCCTGACGCCGATGCAGGCGATGATCCGGTGGGCCGACGAACATCATCGCGCGATTTGCGTCGCGCGACGTCGTGCACGGGAGCTGGAGGGCGGCGGGCGCTGAGCGGGGCGCTTGCGCCGTCTTGTCGATGGGCGTTGTGCCGCGGATCGGGTGTGATGCGACAAGACATGGCACAAGCGCATGTATGTCGCCATCAAATGATTTCGTAATCCGAATGATCTTGCCGAGGTGAGGCGCCGATACTTCGATGCGTTCCGTTCATCCCGACGGCGGCAGTGCGCTGGCGATGCCCTGATTACGGGGCACGCTCGATGGCGACCGAAGCGGTGATCGTCCGCCGCATCGCGCATGGCAGGTGCGTCAGGATCCGGTCGAGGCGGGATGGTGCGCCATGGATCGGCGAGCAGGCCGATGGTCGAGGTTGCGTGACCGGAAGCCTCGCCCCCGGTTTGCGCGCCGGCATCGGGGCGGGGTGAGGCAGGATTCGTTGGGGCGCCTGCCGGGCATCATGATGTTGGAGCCGAACGGCACGGGTTCGCTCGCGCCGCCCGGCGCCGGGCCTGCCACCGGCCGGGCGCCGGGTGGCTGCCTATCGCCACGTACCGTCGACGTAGATCCACACCTGTCCGTGGCGGCGCCAGTAGCCGGGCACCCACCGACGCCCGGGGCGCCGCGCGACCCAGCGGCCGGACACCCATATATAGCGGCCACGCTGCCAGCGCCAGTAGCCGTCCGTCCAGATATAGCCGTGGGGCCGTGGCAGAAC
>NZ_JAAGPB010000190.1:0-15070 GCF_017104585.1 Burkholderia sp. Ac-20392 | reverse complement strand
CTGGCGCTGCTCGCACCTGTTTGCGCGCTTGCGGTGCTCGCGCTGTGCGCGGCGCAATCCGCGGGTGCGGTTGCGAAGGAGCGCGCATGAGCTTGCAGCGGGAGCGGCCGCATCGTGGCCGCCGCTTCGATCGTGCGGCACGCGCATCCGTCGTCGCGGGGCTGCTGCTCGCCGGGCGTGGCGTTGCGTTCGCGGAAACGTCGCCAGCATCGGCGTCGGCTTCGGCCACGGACGGCACCGCATCGACGTGCACGGCCAAGCGGCCGACCGTGCTGTTCAACCGCTGGCAGGAAGACTGGTCGGTGCTCGCGAATCCGTGCGTGCCGCGCGCACCGCTCGACGGCCTGAAATACATTCCGCTGGGCAACGATCCGGCTTCCTATCTGTCGCTCGGCGTGAACCTGCGCGAGCGTCTCGAGACCAACGACGCGCCGCTGTTCGGCATCGGTTCCGCGCAATCGGATACGTACCTGATCCAGCGCGTCGAAGTGCACGCCGATGCGCATCTCGGTCAGCACTGGCAGTTCTTCGTGCAGTTGCAGGACGACCGCGCGTACGGCAAGAACACGATCTCGCCGGTCGACAAGAACCCGCTCGATCTCGAGCAGGCGTTCGCGACCTACACGGGCGCGCTCGGCGGCGGCACGTTCAAGTTTCGCGTCGGCCGGCAGGAGATGGCGTTCGACCTGCAGCGCTTCATCGCCGCGCGCGACGGCCCGAACGTGCGGCAGGCGTTCGATGCGCTATGGGCCGACTACGAATACCGGAAGTGGCGTTTCATCGCGTATGCGACGCAGCCGGTGCAGAACCGCAGCGTGTCCACGTTCGACGACGTGTCGAACCGCGACCTCACGTTCAGCGGCGTGCGCTTCGAGCGGCAGTCGGTGGGGCCCGGCGACCTGTCGGGTTACTGGTCGCGCTACAACCGCAGCAACGCGCGCTTTCTCGATGCGAGCGGCGCGGAGCGTCGCGACGTGTGGGACCTGCGTTACACCGGGACGCAGGGCCGCTTCGACTGGGATCTCGAAACGATGCTGCAGACGGGCACGGTCGGCAGCAGCACGATCCGCGCATGGGCGGTCGGCTCGATCGCCGGCTACCGGCTCGACGCGCCGTGGTCGCCGCGCATCGCACTGCAGGTCGACGCGGCGTCGGGCGACCGGCATCCGCACGACGGCCGTGTCGAAACCTTCAACCCGCTGTTTCCGAACGGCTATTACTTCACGCTGGCCGGCTTTACCGGGTACTCGAACCTGATCCACGTGAAGCCGTCGGTGACGCTGAAGCCGTCGCCGAACCTGTCGCTGCTCGGCGCGCTCGGGTTCCAGTGGCGCGAGACGACCGGCGACGCGGTCTACCAGCAGGGCAACGCGGTGGTGCCGGGCACGGCGGGCAAGGGCGGGTTGTGGACCGGGATGTACGTGCAGCTGCGGGCGGACTGGACGATCGCCGCGAACCTGATCGGCGCGATCGAGGCCGTGCATTTCCAGGTCGGCGATGCGATCCGCCAGGCGGGCGGACACAACGCCGACTATGTCGGGGTCGAGCTGAAGTATGGGTGGTAGCCCGCGTGCCGAGGCGCGTCCGACGGCGAATGGCTGCCCGATGCGTGGTGTCGAATGAATGCGCGTGTGCAGGTACTCGCGTATTCGGACGAGATGCTGATCGTGCGCTGGCCTGGGCCGGGCGGCGCGGAACAGCGCTGGGCGCCCGGGCGCGCGCTTCGCTCGGGCCACTGCGCGCTGTCGGGCGAGAAGATCGTCTGCGGCGATGCTGTGTTCAGTCCGCGCGGGCGTGCGCCATTCGAGCCGAATGCGATGATCCTGGCGGCGGCGCTCGATCGTCCGCGCGTGTCGACGGCTCGCCCGCACGTCCAGGTGCTCGAGCGCTCGGCGCAGCTGCTGGTCGTGCGCTGGGTCGAACCGGGGCGTGCGCATTTCGGCGAGCAGCACTGGAAACCGGGGCGCGCACGGCAGGCCGGGGTCTGCGTGCTGTCGGGCGCGCGGATCGCGTGCGGGGACGACGTGTTCCGCCCGAGCGGACGGCCGACGCCACCGAACGCACGCGCGATGATTCTGGCGATCGCACTCGATGGCGTCGGGCTGAAGCACGGCGGGTGACGCGGCGCGTACGTGCTTGCGTTTGCGGTTGAGCAATGACAAAGGGCGGCCGAAGCCGCCCTTTGTCATGTCGTGGCCGGCATCGCGCCGGCCGGTGCATCGCAGTGCCGCTCGGCCGTTACAGGTTCGGCGACAGTTGCAGTGCGTTCGTCAGGTCGCCCATCGGCTGCCCGCCGTTGGCCTTCAGCGCGTCGTCGCGCTGTTGCAGGCCCGTGAGGCGCGGCAGCGAGAAGCGGCGCGTGATGAAGCGCAGGATCGACGCGGTGTCGTACTGCGTGTGGTCGACGAAACCCTTCTTCGAGAACGGCGACACGATGAGTGCCGGAATCCGCGTGCCCGGGCCCCAGCGGTCACCCTTCGGCGGCGACACGTGATCCCAGAAGCCGCCGTTTTCGTCGTACGTGACGACCACGACCATGTTCTTCCACTGCGGGCTGGCCTGCAGGTGGGCGATCAGGTTCGCGATGTGCTGGTCGCCGCTCGAGACGTCCGTGTAGCCCGCGTGTTCGTTCAGGTTGCCCTGCGGCTTGTAGAACGAGACCTGCGGCAGCGTGCCCGCGTCGATCGCCTTGAGGAACTCGCTGCCGTCGGTGCCGCCGTCGAGCAAGTGCTGCGCGCGGCTTGCGCTGCCCGGTGCCTGGTTCGCGTAGTAGTTGAACGGCTGGTGGTGCGGCTGGAAGTTCGGCGCCGTCATGTTCGGGCCGTAGATCACGTTCGCCGTGCCGCTTTGCGCGGCCTGCAGCGCCTGGCTCCACGCACCGCCGTACCATGCCCACGACACGCCCGCGTTGGTCAGCAGGTCGCCGATGTTCTGTTGCGATTGCGGCGGCAGCGTCGACGCGGCCGACGGGTCGGCGAGGTTCGGATCGCCACCCGATGCCGCCTTGTTGCCGCTCGGCTGGTACGGCGGCTGCATCGTGTTGATCGCGTAGAAGTCCGGCGTCAGGTTGCCCGAGTTCACGAACTTCGGAATGCCGTCGAGCGCGGAGGCCGGCGAGTTGGTCGCGAGCTGCAGCGACTTGCCGTCGGCGGCGACGGCCGAGATCGAACCGGCGGCCGGGCTCTTGTCCGCGTTCGCGTAGAACGGCGCGCACGCGCAGATCAGGTACTGGTGGTTCAGGAACGAGCCGCCGAACGCGCCCATGAAGAAGTTGTCGGCCAGCGTGAACTGCTGCGCGATCTTCCACAGCGGCAGCTTCGTCGCGTCGGGCGTGTAGTGGCCCATCACGAGGCCGCCCGAGTCGGCCCAGGCGGCGAACATGTCGTTCTTGCCGCCGTTGATCTGCATCTGGTTCTCGTAGAAGCGGTGATACAGGTCGCGCGTCGTCACGCTCATCGACGTGTTGAAGCCGTTCGGGTCGTCGATCGCGAACGGTGCGTTCGGCAGGTTGGCCGTCATCGCCTCGGTCACGGCCGGCGTGACGCCCTTCGCGGTCAGGCCGCCCCAGACCTTCGGCAGCGTCGCGAGCGGCTGGCCGTTGCGGTCCTTCTGCTGCGCGCTTGCTGCAGTCACATTCTGCAGGCCGTTCGCGCCCGGGAAATTGCCGTACAGGTTGTCGAAGCTGCGGTTTTCCGCGTAGATCACGACGACGTTCTTCACCGTCGACAGGCCTTGCTGCTGCACGTCGTCGCCGCCGCAGGCGGTGAGGGCCGCGGCCGCGGCAACGGCGATCGGTGTAAAGCGAATCCAGGCGTGGTTTTTCATCCGTTGTACTCTCTATCTCTCTCTTGTCGCGTGGGGAACCGGAGCATTCGTGTACCGCCGGTTCGCGAGGGTAACCGTGGCTTGTCCGGCTGTAAGCATTTTGAGGGTGCGATTTGACAGCCGGGTGTAGGCGTCCTTTCGATTACCTGTCGATTGGCCGTCATGTAACGGTCATGCGGCTGACATAAACTCCGGCCGCTCCTGAACCCACTTTCCGACGAATCGATGAAGCCTCGCCAACCGACAGCCGGCGCGTTCGCGCGTTCGTGGCTGCACCTGACCGGCGCATTCGCGCTGGCCACCTCGCTTGCAACCCTTGCCGGCTGTGACGGACAGCCGGGAGCGGGTGCGCCGTCCGTACCGGCCGCGAGCGCGGCGAGTGCACCGGGCGCCGCGAACGTGGTTGCGTCCGCAACGGTTGCCGCCAGCGGCGCGGTGGTCGAGACGAACCAGCCGCAGACGCGTGCACAAGTTTACGAAGGCGTGCGCCGGATGACGGCGCTCGGCAAGCAACTTTTCTTTGACCCTACGCTGTCAGGTTCTGGCAAGCTGGCGTGCGCGTCGTGCCACAGCCCCGATCACGCGTTCGGCCCGCCCAATGCGCTGGCCGTACAGTTCGGCGGCGATGACATGAAACGGCCGGGCTTTCGCGCGGTGCCGTCGCTGAAGTACCTGCAGGGCGTGCCGCAGTTCACCGAGCACTTCCACGATTCCGACGACGAAGGCGACGAGAGCGTCGATGCGGGCCCGACCGGCGGCCTCACGTGGGACGGCCGTGTCGACACGGGCGCCGAGCAGGCGCGCATTCCGCTCACGTCGCCGTTCGAGATGAACAGCTCGCCCGCGAAGGTTGCGCAGGCCGTGAAGGCCGCGCCGTATGCGGACGAGTTCCGCGCGGTGTTCGGCGTGAAGGTGCTCGACGACGACGCGGCCACGTTCAAGGCCGTGCTGCGCGCGCTCGAGACGTTCGAGCAGACGCCCGAACTGTTCTCGCCGTACACGAGCAAGTACGACGCGTATCTCGCCGGCCATGCACAGCTCACGCCCGCCGAATTGCGCGGTCTGCAGTTGTTCAACGACGAGAAGAAGGGCAATTGCGCGAGCTGCCACATCAGCCAGCGCGCGCTCGACGGCACGCCGCCGCAGTTCAGCGATTTCGGGCTGATCGCGATCGCCGTGCCGCGCAATCGCGCGCTGCCCGTCAATCGCGACCCGCGCTTTTACGATCTCGGCGCGTGCGGCCCCGAGCGTACCGACCTGAAGGGCCGCGACGAATTCTGCGGGCTGTTCCGCACGCCGTCGCTGCGCAACGTCACGCTGCGCAAGACGTTCTTCCACAACGGCGTGTATCACACGCTCGAGGACGTGATGCGCTTCTACGTCGAGCGCGACATCCATCCGGAGAAGTTCTATCCGGTCGTGCACGGCAAGGTGCAGATCTACGACGACTTGCCCAAGCGCTACTGGCCGAACATCAACCGCGAGGCGCCGTTCGATCGCAAGCGCGGCGAGCAGCCCGCGCTGAACGCGGCCGAGATCAAGGACGTGATCGCATTCCTCGGTACGCTGACTGACGGATATCAGCAAACGGCCGCGCCGGCCGGCCACTAGAAGGCGGCGCCGACGGCACGCATGCTATCCTCGCTCGCTGGCAGGCGCAGTGTGCGTGCCGGATGGCCGGCCCCCGGTTCGCCGGCATGCACCGCGCCGTTCGATCGAACATCCAAGGAGAACAACATGTCGATGCGTGCATCCCTTTCCGTCGTCACGCGCGTGCTGGCCGGCGCCGCGTGCGCAGCCGCGATGCTGCCCGCCCATGCGCAGAACAACCTGAACTTCCTGAACGACACGCCGCTCAGCTACTTCAGCAAGACCGACCGCGCGTCGCTTTCCAAGGCGGTCGTGCAAGTGCGCGACGAAGGCAAGGACGGCGAGACCACGACGTGGCAGAGCAGCGGTCGCGGCACGCAGATCGATGCGAAGCTCACGCCGACCACGACCGAGGCGGACGGCAAGACCTGCCGTGAAATCGCCACCGAAATCACCGCGAAGGGCCAGACGATGACGCTCAAGCCCGTCTATTGCAAGACCGACGCGGGCAAGTGGCAGCTGCAGAAGCGCTGAGCACGCGCGTGATGAAGCGGGGCGCCGCGCCGCGCACGGTGTCGTGCGGCGTCGTGATCCTCGATGCCGCCGGCCGCGTGTTCCTCGCGCATGCGACGGATACCACGCACTGGGATATCCCGAAGGGGCAGGGCGAGCCGGGCGAGACGCCGGCCGACGCGGCGCTGCGTGAACTGCTCGAGGAAACCGGCATCGTGTTCGCGCCGGCCCGGTTGCTCGATCTCGGCCGCTTTGCCTACCGGCACGACAAGGATCTGCACCTGTTCGCGGTGCAGGTGGCTGAAGGCGAGATCGATCCCGCGCAGTGCACGTGCACGTCGCTGTTTCCAAGCCGTCGCGACGGCTCGATGATTCCGGAGATGGATGCGTATCGCTGGACCCTGCCCGGCGATATCGATGCGTTTGCCAGCCGCAGCCTCGCGCGACTGTTTCGCACGAAGCTGTCGCTGGTGGATTTGCATCGGCGATTGATGGGTGGGTGACGAGCGCGACGGCTTTCGTTGCCATGTGCCTGGCTTCGATTCGAAGCACGCAATAAAAAAACCGGCCCTGGAGCCGGTTTTTTTATGGTCGTGCGACGGCGGCTTGCGAAGCCGCGCACCGCGCGCGGAGCGTGCCGTTACGCCGGCTTGCCCCAGCTGTCACGCAGCCCGACGATCCGGTTGAACACCGGCTTGCCCGGCTTCGAATCGACACGATCCGCCACGAAGTAGCCGTGACGCTCGAACTGCAGGCGCGTTTCCGGCGCGATGTCGCCGTTGCCCGGCTCGACGTACGCCTGCACGATCTTCTTCGAATCGGGGTTCAGCGCCTCGAGGAAGTTCGCGCCGCCCGCGTCCGGATGCGGCTCCTTGAACAGGCGGTCGTAGATCCGCACTTCGGCCGGCTGCGCATGCTTCGCGCTGACCCAGTGGATGTTGCCCTTGACCTTGTACGTGTTCGCGCCTTCGGTGCCCGACTTGCTGTCCGGGAAGTAGTTGCAGTGCACGGCCGTCACGTTGCCGTCGGCGTCCTTGTCGAAGCCCGTGCACTCGATCACGTAGCCGTAGCGCAGGCGCACCTTGTTGCCCGGGAACAGGCGGAAATAGCCCTTCGGCGGGGTCTCGACGAAGTCCTCGCGCTCGATCCACAGCTCGCGCGAGATCGGGAACGTACGTACGCCGCGATCCGGGTGGTGCGGGTGCACGGGCGCCGTGCACGCTTCCTCGAGGTCTTCCGGATAGTTGTCGATCACGAGCTTCAGCGGATCGAGCACGGCGACCGTGCGCGCGGCCTTGTCGTCGAGGTCGTCGCGCAGCGCGCCTTCGAAGATGCTCATGTCGATCCACGAGTCGATCTTCGTCACGCCGATCCGTTCGCAGAACAGGTGGATGCTCTCCGGCGTGAAGCCGCGGCGGCGCACGCCGACGATCGTCGGCATCCGCGGGTCGTCCCAGCCGTCGACGTGGCCTTCGGTCACGAGCTGCAGCAGCTTGCGCTTGCTGGTGATCGCGTACGTGAGGTTCAGTCGCGAGAATTCGATCTGTTGCGGCAGCGGGCGCGTGAACATGCCGGCTTCCGCGAGTTCGTTCAGCACCCAGTCGTACAGCGGGCGGTGATCCTCGAATTCGAGCGTGCACAGCGAATGCGTGATGCCTTCGAGCGCATCCGAGATGCAGTGCGTGTAGTCGTACATCGGATACACGCACCATGCGTCGCCGGTGCGGTAGTGGTGCGCGTAGCGGATCCGGTAGATCACCGGGTCGCGCATGTTCATGTTCGGCGAAGCCATGTCGATCTTCGCGCGCAGCACGTGCTCGCCTTCCTTGAACTCGCCGGCCTTCATGCGGCGGAACAGGTCGAGGTTTTCTTCCGGCGTGCGTTCGCGGAACGGCGACGGCTTGCCGCCTTCCGTCAGCGAGCCGCGGTTCGCGCGCATTTCATCGGCGCTCTGGCTGTCGACATACGCCTTGCCGCGCTGGATCAGCAGCTCGGCGAACTCGTACAGCTTGTCGTAGTAGTCGCTCGCGAAGTACTGGTGATCGACCGCGTCCTTGCGCCAGTCGAAACCGAGCCAGCGCACCGCGTCGACGATCGAGTCGACGTACTCGACGCTTTCCTTTTCCGGGTTCGTATCGTCGAAGCGCAGGTGGCACACGCCACCGTAGTCACGCGCGACGCTGAAGTTCAGGCAGATGCTCTTGGCGTGCCCGATGTGCAGATAGCCGTTCGGCTCGGGCGGAAAGCGCGTCTCGACGCGGCCGCCCCATTTGCCGGTGCGGTTGTCGTCGTCGATGATGTTGCGGATGAAATTGGAAGCCGCGGGGGCGTCGTTGCGTTCGGTGCTCATGCGGATGGCGTCAGGTTGTGTCGGCGCGCGCGTCGCGCCGGTTTAATCCCGTGATTCTACCTGACCGGGGTCCGTCCCGCGCGGCTTGCGGCATGGCGGGGGCGGGTTTCGACCGATTATCTCGATATTGTGTCGGCTGTAACACGACGTAAATCGGATTGCCCGGGCCGTTTGGCGTTGCCTATGATGGCTTCACCGATTCAATGCCGCCGTTCGGGTTGCCGCGCGGCGGGAGGAAACTAAAAATCATGATGAAGAAGACCACGTTTATCGTTCGTACCGCCGTGATCGTCGCGGCCCTGTCGCAACTCGGCGCGTGCGCCATGACGCATACGCAGCGCAATGCCGGTATCGGCGCGGCCGCCGGCGGCGCGCTCGGCTACCTGGTGACGGGCGGCCCGCTCGGCACGGTCGCCGGCGCAGCGGCAGGCGGTATCGTCGGCGCGAACGTGCGCTGACCGATGACATGACGCGAGCCGCCTGCAACGCGGCTTGTCGTCCGGTCGCGACGCGATGCTCAACGCGTCCCGACCCCACGCACATCCTTCCGGCATCAGACAGGCAGCATCAGGGAGGAACGGGTGTGCGACACTGCGTCGACGCTATAAAACGAATTCACTCGTCGACGCACTTTCCATGAGCTCATTCCCCGTTCTCGTCCTGCCGGGCTACGCCAATTCGGGCCCGCTTCACTGGCAGAGCCGCTGGGAGCGTGCCGATGCACGTTTCTCGCGCGTCGCGATGCCCGACTGGGACCGGGCGTTCCGCAACGGCTGGTGTCTCGCGCTCGATCGTGCGGTCGAAGCGGCGCGCGGGCCGGTGCTGCTTGCCGGTCACAGCCTCGGCACGCTGACCACCGCGTGGTGGGCGACGCGCTATGCGCGTCCGGCCGCGCTCGCGAAAGTGCGCGGCGCGCTACTGGTCGCGCTGCCCGATCCCGACGGTCCCGCGTTTCCGGCCGACGCGCATGGCTTCGGGCCCGTGCCGGCCGAACGGCTGCCGTTTCCGACCTGCGTCGTTGCGAGCAGCGACGATCCGTATGGCTCGCTCGCGTTCGCCCGCACCTGCGCGAACGCATGGGGCAGCGCATTCCACGATATCGGCCCGCGTGGCCACATCAACGCGGACAGCGGGCTCGGCGACTGGCCCGATGCACGCGGCTGGCTCGACGCGCTCGCTCACCGCGATTGACCATGCGGGGCGGGGCGGTGGCTGCTGCCACGCGCCCGTCCGCACCCGCACCGACCACCGCGTTCAGATCGCCTGTTTCGCCCGTAGCGTGGCGATCTTCGCGTCGTCGTAGCCGAGCATGTCGCGCAGCACGTCGTCGGTCTGCGCACCGAGCAGCGGCGGGGCCGTGCGTGCTTCGGGCGGCGTCGCGCTCATCCGGATCGGGTTGCGCACGAGCTTCGCGTCCGCGCCGCACGGGTGCGGCAGCGACACCTGCATCCCGCGCGCGACGACCTGCTCGTTGTCGAACACCTCGTCGAGATCGTTGATCGGGCCGCACGGCACGCCGGCGGCTTCGAGCGCACCGATCCAGTCGGCCTTGTCGCGCGCCTTCACCATTTCCGCGAGGATCGGCACCAGCGTGTCGCGATGGCGCACGCGCGACGGATTCGTCGCGAAACGCTCGTCGTCCGCCAGCCCGGGCTGGCCGCCGGCCTCGACGAACTTGCGGAACTGGCCGTCGTTGCCGACCGCGACGATGATCCACCCGTCGCGCGTCTGGAACGTCTGGTACGGCACGATGTTCGGATGCGCATTGCCCCAGCGCACCGGCGGCTTGCCGCTCGCGAGGAAGTTGGTGTTCATGTTCGCGAGCAGCGCGACCTGCACGTCGAGCAGCGCCATGTCGATGTACTGGCCTTCGCCGGTCCGGTCGCGGTGCGCGAGCGCGGCGAGCACCGCGATCGTCGAGTAGAGGCCGGTCGCGAGGTCGGCGATCGCGACGCCGGCCTTCTGCGGGCCGCCGCCCGGCTCGCCGTCGCGCTCGCCGGTGATGCTCATGAAGCCGCCGATGCCCTGGATGATGAAGTCGTAGCCCGCGCGGTGCGCATACGGGCCCGTCTGGCCGAAGCCGGTGACCGAGCAGTAGACGAGATCGGGCTTCACCGCGCGCAGCGAATCGTAATCGAGCCCGTATTTCTTCAACTGGCCGACCTTGTAGTTCTCGAGCACGACGTCGCTTTGCGCGGCAAGCTCGCGCACGATCTGCTGGCCTTCGGGCGTCGCGATGTCGACCGTCACCGAGCGCTTGTTGCGGTTCGCCGCGAGGTAGTACGCGGCCTCGGCGGTATCGGCGCCGTCCGCGTCCTTCAGGTACGGCGGCCCCCAGTGGCGCGTGTCGTCGCCGGCGCCCGGGCGCTCGACCTTGATCACGTCCGCGCCGAAATCGGCAAGCGTCTGCGCGCACCACGGGCCCGCGAGGACGCGGGTGAGGTCCAGCACGCGGATATGGCTCAGGGCACCCATCGTCGAATCGTCTCCTTTCATGGCTGGCCTTGTCGGGCAAGGCCGGTTGGCATGCCGAGCATCTTAAGGCGAATCGGCCCGGCGGGTGGCCTGGAGCCTGTTTCCGCTAATAACGGGCTTGCGCTGGCCCCCAGAAGGGCCGAGCGCAAGGAATGCGATGCCGCGAATACTCGACGTATTCGCAAGGAGTATGACGCAGCGATCGGCCCTTCTGGGGGCCAGCCCGGCGAATGAGTTATTTCAAAAACAGGGGAACGTGCCTTTCCGCCCGCATTGCGGCGTCGTTCGTCGTTGCAATAGCTGCGGCTATTGCGCCTCCTCTCTCCTTGCACTGCGGGCGGAAAGGCACGTTCGCAAGCCCGTTATTAGCGGAAACAGGCTCCACCCGGCACGGCCGGATGGCCGAGCCGCTTTCCGGCGCTTTGCCCGGAAGCCGGCCCCGATCCCGTATAATCGATCGTTTCCGAATCCATGCCGCCGCGTGCCCCGACAAGGGCGCCGGCGTTTGAAGCCGTCTTTGCCAGACTGTCCCCGCACGCCATGAAAGCTGCCGAAATCCGCGAGAAATTCCTCAAATTCTTCGAATCGAAGGGCCACACGATCGTCCGCTCGTCGAGCCTCGTGCCCGGTAACGACCCCACGCTGATGTTCACGAACTCGGGCATGGTCCAGTTCAAGGACGTGTTCCTCGGTACGGACCCGCGTCCGTACTCGCGCGCCACGACGGCGCAGCGCAGCGTGCGCGCGGGCGGCAAGCACAACGACCTCGAGAACGTCGGCTACACGGCGCGCCACCACACGTTCTTCGAGATGCTCGGCAACTTCTCGTTCGGCGACTACTTCAAGCACGACGCGATCAAGTTCGCGTGGGAGCTGCTGACCACGGTCTACCAGCTGCCGAAGGACAAGCTGTGGGTCACGGTCTACCAGGAAGACGACGAGGCCTACGACATCTGGGCGAAGGAAGTCGGCGTGCCGACCGAGCGCATCATCCGCATCGGCGACAACAAGGGCGCGCGCTACGCGTCGGACAACTTCTGGACGATGGGCGACACCGGCCCGTGCGGCCCGTGTACCGAAATCTTCTACGACCACGGCCCGGACGTGTGGGGCGGCCCGCCGGGATCGCCTGAAGAAGACGGCGACCGCTACATCGAGATCTGGAACCTCGTGTTCATGCAGTTCAACCGCGACGCGCAGGGCAACATGACGCGCCTGCCGAAGCAGTCGGTCGACACCGGCATGGGCCTCGAGCGTCTCGCCGCGGTGCTGCAGCACGTGCACAGCAACTACGAGATCGACCTGTTCCAGAACCTGATCAAGGCCGCCGCGCGCGTGACCGAAATCAGCGACCTCACGAACAACTCGCTGAAGGTGATCGCCGATCACATCCGCGCGTGCTCGTTCCTGATCGTCGACGGCGTGATCCCCGGCAACGAAGGCCGCGGCTACGTGCTGCGCCGGATCGTGCGCCGCGCGATCCGCCACGGCTACAAGCTCGGCCGCAAGGGCTCGTTCTTCCACAAGCTGGTGGCCGACCTCGTCGCCGAAATGGGCGTCGCGTATCCGGAGCTGAAGGAAGCCGAACAGCGCGTGACCGACGTGCTGCGCCAGGAAGAAGAGCGCTTCTTCGAGACGATCGAGCACGGCATGTCGATCCTCGAAGGCGCGCTGGCCGACGTCGAAGCGAAGGGCGGCAAGGTGCTCGACGGCGAGCTCGCGTTCAAGCTGCACGACACCTACGGCTTCCCGCTCGACCTCACGGCCGACGTGTGCCGCGAGCGCGGGATGACGGTCGACGAGCCGGCATTCGACGACGCGATGGCGCGCCAGCGCGAGCAGGCGCGCGCGGCCGGCAAGTTCAAGGCCGCGCAGGGCCTCGAATACACGGGCGCGAAGACCACGTTCCACGGCTATGAGGAAATCGCGTTCGACGACGCGAAGATCGTCGCGCTGTACGTCGACGGTTCGTCGGTCAACGAAGTGAAGACCGGCCAGGACGCGGTCGTCGTGCTCGACCACACGCCGTTCTACGCGGAATCGGGCGGCCAGGTCGGCGACCAGGGCGTGCTCGCGAACGCCGCGACGCGCTTCGCGGTGGCCGATACGCTGAAGGTGCAGGCCGACGTGATCGGCCACCACGGCACGCTGGAGCAGGGCACGCTGAAGGTCGGCGACGTGCTGCGCGCGGAAATCGACGCGCATCGCCGCGCCCGCACGCAGCGCAACCACTCGGCCACCCACCTGATGCACAAGGCGCTGCGCGAAGTGCTCGGCGCGCACGTGCAGCAGAAGGGTTCGCTGGTCGACGCGGAAAAGACCCGTTTCGACTTCGCGCACAACGCACCGATGACCGACGACGAAATCCGTCGCGTCGAGCAGATCGTCAACAACGAAATCCTCGCGAACGCGCCGGGCATCGTGCGCGTGATGCCGTACGACGAAGCGGTGAAGGGCGGCGCGATGGCGCTGTTCGGCGAGAAGTACGGCGATGAAGTGCGCGTGCTCGACCTCGGCTTCTCGCGCGAACTGTGCGGCGGCACGCACGTGAGCCGCAGCGGCGACATCGGCTTCTTCAAGATCGTCGTCGAAGGCGGCGTCGCGGCCGGCATCCGCCGTGTCGAGGCGATCACCGGCGACAACGCGGTGCGCTACGTGCAGGAACTCGACGCCCGCGTGAACGAAGCCGCGGCCGCGCTGAAGGCGCAGCCGTCGGAGCTCACGCAGCGTATCGCGCAGGTGCAGGACCAGGTGAAGTCGCTCGAGAAGGAACTGGGCGCGCTGAAGTCGAAGCTCGCATCGAGCCAGGGCGACGAGCTCGCGCAGCAGGCCGTCGAAATCGGCGGCGTGTTCGTGCTGGCCGCGACGCTCGACGGCGCCGACACGAAGACGCTGCGCGAAACGGTCGACAAGCTGAAGGACAAGCTGAAGAGCGCGGCGATCGTGCTGGCAGCCGTCGAAGGCGGCAAGGTCAGCCTGATCGCGGGCGTCACGCCCGACGCAAGCAAGAAGGTCAAGGCCGGCGAGCTCGTGAACTTCGTCGCGCAGCAGGTCGGCGGCAAGGGCGGTGGTCGTCCGGACATGGCGCAGGCAGGCGGCACCGAGCCGGCGAACCTGCCGGGCGCGCTGGCGGGCGTGAAGGGCTGGGTCGAAGAGCGGCTCTGATCGTTCCGGCCGATGTGATGCCGTCTCGTTGCGGCATCGCGTGAAATGAAAAAGACCCGATCGGCATGCGCCGGTCGGGTCTTTTTGTTGATAGGCCGGAACGACTTGCGTGGGCCGCCCGACGATTCAGGCCGGCACGGTGACCGGCGGCTGCGCCGCACCGTCCGGCTGACGCCCGGCCGCCTCGCTCAATGCATCGCGCAACGCAGCCAATGCCGCCGACGCATAGCCCTGTCGCCACGCGAGCAGCGTGTCGATGCCTTCCAGTTCGGGGATCACGTGCGCGGTGATGTTGCCGGTCTCGGGCTGCAGGTCGAGCACCGAACGCGGTGCAACCGCGATGCCGGCGCCCGCCGCGACGCACGCGACGATCGCGTGATACGACCCGAGTTCGAGCACGCGCGCCGGCTTGACGCCGTGCGCCGCATACCACTGTTCGACGTACTTGCGATACGTGCAGCCGCGCTCGAATGCGATCAGCGTCGGCAGGATCACGTCGCGCGGCGTGCGCACCGGCGGATGGCCGCGTGGGGTGAGCAGCACCAGGTTTTCGCGGAAGATCGGCACCGTCTCGAACGTGTCGGGCAGCGTGTCCGGTGCGGGCGGGCGCGCGAACAGCGCGGCGTCGATCTCGAAGTCGCGCACGCGGTCGATCAGCCAGCCGGTCGTGCCTGTCAGCAGTTCGAGCGACACATCGGGCCATGCATGGTGATAACGCGCGAGCACGGTCGGCAGGCGGCTCGCAGCCGTGCTCTCCATCGTGCCGAGCCGCAGCCGCCCGCGCGGCGTGTCCTCGCGCACCGCGTCGCGTGCCTCGTCCGCGAGCGCGAGCAGGCGCTCCGCATACGGCAGCAACGTGTGCCCGGCCGGCGTCAGCACGAGCCGGCGGCCGTCGCGCACGAACAGCGCCGCGCCGAGTTCTTCCTCGAGCTGCTTGATGCGCGTCGTGACGTTCGACTGCACGCGATTGAGCTTGGCCGCCGCGCGCGTCACGCCGTTCTCGCGCACCACGGCCCGGAAAATCGCCAGCGCCGCCAGATCCATGATTCTCTCCGAGAGATGAGTGGATTCTTAATTATTCATTTTTCGAGAACGTTTGGTCAAGCTAGGATGGAAGCATTCCGATTTCCGATCCGGCCGGCGCGTTGACCG
>NZ_JAAGPB010000189.1:0-15512 GCF_017104585.1 Burkholderia sp. Ac-20392 | reverse complement strand
CCCGAACAGGACCGTGAAACGACTCTACGCCGATGATAGTGCGGATTCCCGTGTGAAAGTAGGTAATCGTCAGGCTCCCTAAGCCGAGAACCCCCGCCCGAAAGGCGGGGGTTTTTGCATTTGAGCGACGGAAATGCGCAGGGGATCAGGATGGGCGGCCTGGCTGGAGCTGGGGCGACGCATGCGCCGATCTAGGCACCTGCGGTTCTCGAGCAATCCGCGACACCATCGCCACGCAAATCTTTAGATGCGTTTCGCTGCGTTCCACATCAATCTGGCTGGGGCGAAGCGTCGAATGTGTCGACTTGGGCCCCCATTGTTCTCGAGCGATCTACGGTTCTACGCCACCGAAATCTCCCGGTGCGCTCTCCTTTGCTCCACATCAATCGGCACACCGCTGAGTGTTCATCTAACGTCGATTCTTTCATAGATAGTTCCATGATGGACGGCGATGAGCGACGTTTGCTGAAAATGGTCGGAAATTGATGCACCTGGGCGAGAGCCCTCCGAGCCATCCACTGGTCCTTCGACACGTTGTGCCAACGTGATCATCGGCGCACGCAACGCACTCAGCGCCAAATCGTCATAAAAATCTATGCGCATAAAGTCCATTCGCGCGACATGCCCGGCAGAGCGGGGGGCAAGCCCTTCGGGGTAATATCGCCATTCGTCCCGACTCCCGGCGCTTCCAGGCAACCGCGGGTGGTCGGTGTCCTCCGTATTCCGTCTCCCGCATCGTTCATGACTGACAGCTCTGCCCAAGGTGGTCGGACGACCGACTTCTTGCCGTATCTCGTCGCCGCAACGTTCTTCATGGAGTACCTCGACACGACCGTGATCGCGACCGCGCTACCGCAAATGGCGCGCTCGTTCGGCGTCGGGCCGAACGCGCTGAGCCTCGGGATGACGGCCTACATGCTGGCGCTGGCGGTGTTCATCCCGATCAGCGGCTGGATCGCGGATCGCTATGGCTCGCGCACGGTGTTCGCCAGTGCGATCGTCGTCTTTACCGGTGCGTCAGTGCTGTGCGGGTTGTCCGAGGGCGTGGTGACGTTCACCGCTGCGCGCCTGCTGCAAGGTGTCGGCGGGGCGATGATGGTGCCGGTCGGGCGCATGATCGTCGTGCGCAGCACCGAGAAAGCGAAGCTGATGCGTGCGATCGCGACGATCACGTGGCCAGGCATCGTCGCACCTGTCGTCGGACCGCCGATCGGCGGCTTCATCACGACCTATGCGTCATGGCGATGGATCTTCCTGCTGAACGTCCCGTTCGGCATCGCCGCGCTGGTCTGCACCTGGTTGATCGTCCGGAACACGCGGGCCGACGAGCAACGGCCGCTCGACTGGGGCGGCTTCGTGCTCGCTGGAGGCGCATTGACCTGCCTGCTGATCGGCACCGAAGCGGCCGGCCAGCAGGACGTCCACTTTACGCGCGCGGCCGTCCTGGTGGGTGCGAGCGTGCTGTTCGGCATTGCCGCATGGTGGCATGCGCGACGGTGCGCGCATCCGTTGCTCGACTTCACGACATTGAATGTGCCGACGTTCTCGGTGACGGTGATCACCGGGTCGATCACACGGATGGCCATCAATGCCGTGCCGTACCTGCTGCCGCTGCTGTTCCAGATCGGTTTCGGGCTGTCGCCGTTCCAGTCCGGCCTGCTGCTGCTCGCGAGTGCGCTCGGCAATCTCGGGATGAAGGCGGGAACGTCGTGGATTCTCGACCGCTACGGCTTCCGGCGCGTCGCACTCGTCGACGTGACGATAGTCGGCCTCTTCACGATCGCATGTGGCTGGCTGACTGCATCGACGCCACTGGCGATCACGCTGTTGGTCGTATTCGTCTACGGACTGACGCGCTCGATGCAGTTCACGACGCTCGCGACGCTGGCCTATGCGGATATCCCGGCTCAGCAGACAAGTGCAGCCAGCACGTTGTGGAGCGCCGCGCAGCAGATGACGATCGGGATGGGCATCGCGTTCGGTGCGTTGTCGCTGCGACTCGCGGCATTGGTGCGGGGAGATGCAGCGGGCATGCACTACGTGCTTGACGACTTTCGCTGGGCATTCGTGGCAGCTGGGGTGCTCGCGTTGCTGACGTTGCCGGGCTATGCACGGCTCGCCTCAGATGCGGGCGACCGGCTGCGGGCGAATGTGGCGCGTGGGTAGGCCGGGTTTCTCATCGACTTAGTGCCGCGACAGGTGAGTGATTCTGCTTTCTGTTGCTCACTTGACGTGTCGATCCGACGCGCCGCGCCGGTCTGACGGGAATCGAAAGCGATCATCTGCCAGGTTGGACGGGGGAGCTGGTCGCGCACTGAGCCCCGTTCGCGAAGAACCCTGCTCGATCGCGCGCGATTGGCACGTCGGATGCGCAGTGTTTCTCACGAAAATCCCCTGCATGGCGGATGGCGCGACAGCGTTGTGCTCGTTCCGATAGCCGTCACTGTGCGTCATGGAAGATGATGCCGACCGTGTGGCGATGGCCGCTCCGAATCCGGCTGACGCCGTGTCGCAGGTTGACGCGATAGACGCCGCGCGTTCCCTGCACGGGCCTGCCATGCACGGCGAAGATGACGGCGTCGCCTTGCGTCAGCGGCACCACTTCCGCGCGCGACTGCATGCGTGGTCGCTGTTCCGTCAGCACGAATTCGCCGCCGGTGAAATCGCGGCCCGGCGCCGACAGCAGAATCGCGACCTGAAGCGGAAAGACGTGTTCGCCATACAGGTCCTGATGGAGACAGTTGTAGTCGTCGGCGCCGTATTGCAGGATCAGCGGCGTCGGTCGCGTCTGTCCCGCTGCGTGGCAGCGATCGAGGAAGGTCGCATGGTCTGCCGGATAACGGACGTCGACCCCGAGTGCCTTGTTCCAGCGATTCGCGATTGGTGCGAGATGCGGGTAGATCGTCGCACGCAGCCCGGCGATGATCGCAGGGAGCGGGTACGCGAAATACTTGTATTCGCCGCGACCGAACCCGTGCCGTGCCATCACGACGCGCGAGCGATAGAGCGCATCGCGCGGATAGAGGGATGCGAGCGCCGCGCACTCACTTTCCGAGATCAGGCCCGGCACGCGCACGCATCCGTAGCGGTCGAGATCGGCATCGACATTCGTCCAGTCGATCGCGTCGACGCGTTGCGCGATTTCCAGCGATTCGACGGCAGGTTGCAGGTCGGCAATGTTCACGGGTGTACCTCGGTTCGTCAGCAATGTGGCGCCATGCAGTCGTGCGGAATGCTTCGGCCGCGTCGTCCGCACGGGGGTGCCCACGGTAAATGTTGATGCACCCAGTCTACGGATGTCCATGCGCCGGCGCGCTCCAGATCTTGCGCTTTAATTCGGGAGAGAAAGAGGGTGAACGCTCACGACGGCATGGACGCACCGGATGCCTCGTCGAGTCGCATTGGAGAAGCGGAGAAGCGGAGAAGCGGAGAAGCGGAGAAGCGGAGAAGCGAGGAAGCGAGGAAGCGAGGAAGCGAGGAAGCGAGGAAGCGAGGAAGCGAGGAAGCGAGGAAGCGAGGAAGCGAGGAAGCGAGGAAGCGAGGAAGCGAGGAAGCGAGGAAGCGAGGAAGCGAGGGTCGAATCTTCTGCAGCGGGCAGCCGGCTGTTGCCGGCCCCCCGCCGAATCACCGTTTACGCCACCGTCCGGAACAGCCAATAGAGCCCGCCGGCAAGCACGATCGACGCCGGCAGCGTCAGCACCCACGCCAGCACCAGGCTGCGCACCGTGCCCCATTGCAAGCCCGATCCGTTCGCCGCCATCGTGCCTGCGACGCCGGACGACAGCACGTGCGTCGTCGACACGGGCAATCCGTACACGTCGGCCGCACCGATCGTGAGCATCGCGACGAGTTCGGCCGACGCGCCCTGTCCGTACGTCAGATGCTGCTTGCCGATTTTCTCGCCAACGGTCACGACGATCCGCTTCCAGCCCACCATCGTGCCGAGGCCCAGTGCGATCGCGACTGCAACCTTCACCCACGTCGGAATGAACTTGGTCGCGTGGTCGAGCTGCTTGCGATAGTTGTCGATCGCGAGCTTGTCGTCGGCGGCGAACGCGGGCTGACCGGACTTCTCGATCAGGCGGATTGCTTCGGACACCAGATACATCGTGTTGCGCACGTTGTCGACGTCACGTTGCGGCACGGCCGCCATCGAGCCCGATGCACCGACTGCGATCGCGAGCGACGTGGACAACTGCTGCACGGCGGGGATCACGGCCGGCGTCAGTTCGCGATGCTGGACGTAAAGCTCGACATCGGCGCGCGGGTTCGCGGACGGTGCGACGCCGTTCGTGTACTTCCCGAACGTCGCGGCTGCCTGGTTCGCGACCGCGACGAAGGTTTGCGTCTCGGCCGGTGTGACGGCCTTGTTCAGCGCGTAGGCGGCCGGCACCGTGCCGATCAGGATCAGCATGATGAGGCCCATCCCTTTCTGTCCGTCGTTCGAGCCGTGCGCGAACGACACGCCCGTGCAGGTCAGGATCAGCAGGCAGCGAATCCAGAACGGCGGCGGCTGATCCTTCGGCGGCTCCTTGTACAGCTCCGGAATCTTCACGAGGGTTTTCAGCACGAGCAGCAGCAGCGCCGCGCACAGGAAGCCGACGATCGGCGAGAACAGCAGCGACTTGCCGACGCCGAGCGCCTGGCCCCAGTCGACGCCGCTCGTGCCGGACGGCCCGTGCATCAGCTGATTCATCAGCCCGACGCCGATGATCGACCCGATCAGCGTATGCGAGCTCGACGACGGCAACCCGAAGTACCAGGTCGCGAGGTTCCACACGATCGCGGCGATCAGCAGCGCGAACACCATCGAGAAGCCTGCACCGTTGCCGACCTGCAGGATCAACTCGACCGGCAGCAGTTGCAGGATGCCGAACGCGACAGCGCCGCTCGAGATCATCACGCCGAGGAAGTTCCACAGGCCCGACCAGATCACGGCGACGTTCGGCGTCAGCGAGTGCGTATAGATCACGGTGGCCACCGCGTTCGCGGTGTCGTGGAAACCATTGACGAATTCGAAGCCGAGCGCGATCAGCAGCGCGGCGCCGAGCATCAGGTATGGGAACAGCGATCCTTCGCGCATCGGCGACAGATCGTCGATCAGGTGCGTCGCGATATAGATCGCACCGATTGCGAGCACCAGCAGGAAGACGGCATAGCCGAGCTGCTTGGTGCGCTCGACGGAACCCGAATTGTTCGGGGTAGACGAAGCAGGTTGATTCATGACGGTATCTCGTAAGGGAACCGCGACCGATCCTAGCTTCGGCTAGCAGTCAGTTTGATGACAGCAGGGACAACGAACGGAGTGTCTTACAGCGACGTAAGGTGAACGTCGCCATGCGATTGCGATACGACGCGAGGCGTCGGCTTGTGAAGTGGTCGATATCGCGAACGCAACACGGCAGGAGGCTAGGTGGCAGTGTCGCGCCGATCGTCGTCGGCGATCAACCTCCATCCGTGCGGCGACGCAGCGAATGTCGTGCACGACAGCGGTGCGACGTCGATGCGGGTTGCCGCGTCGGGGTCCATCCGCAGCGCGTGCGCGATGGCCGCGCGAACGATCGGCGCATGCGTGACGGCGACGATGTCGCGGCCGTGTTGCAGCGCGTTCAACCACGTGCCGACGCGGCGCATCGCTGCATCGAACGATTCGCCGCCGTGCGGCGACGCGGACGGATCGCCGATCCACACGCTCAATTCGTCAGGCATGTCGCGCGCGAGGTCGTGCAGCCGCTTGCCGCGCCAGTTTCGGTAATCGATGTCGCGCAGTGCGTCATCGACGTCGGCGTGCAGCCCGAGCGCATCGACGGTCTGCACCGCGCAGCGGGCAGGACTGCACAGCACGAGCGCGCCGGCCACGCCTGCCCACTGGTTGCGCAGTGCCGCGGCTTCGGCGAGCCCGTGCGCGTCGAGCGGATCGTCGTCCGGAAACGTGCCGGTGCGCATCGCCCGGGTCGAGGCATGTGCGATCAGGCGCAGCGAGGCATGCATGTTCATGTCGTTTTTCGGATGATCCCGGACGGACGAGTTCGTCCACCTGTCGCTGCTTCAATACGCGAACGTTCGCGCGTACAATTCGCCCGATACGAAACGCGGAAGCCGGTTCAATTCCGGCGCGGTCGCGCCACTGTAACCGGTGATCCATGATCCCGGAAGCCAGACCTGCCTTCGTACCCATCCAACATTTGTCGGGGCGCGATTCCCCTGAGGTGCATCCATGAGCGAAGCAGTGCTGAAGCCGGCGGTCGTGCCGGCGCCCATTCCCGTCCGTGAATTGTTGCCGTGGGCCGTGTTCGTCGGCCTGATCCTGTTGCTCGCGATTTACTTCGTCGGCGCGGAACAGGGGGCGACGTCGCTCGTGCCGGGCATGTACGTCCACGAGTTCGTCCACGACGGCCGCCATCTGCTCGGCTTCCCCTGCCACTGACGCGGAGTTCATGATGGTCGGAAAGCTGCTCATGCGCGGGATGCTCGCAGGCATCGCCGCAGGCCTCCTCACGTTCGGTTTCGCGAAAGTCGTCGGCGAACCGCAAGTCGATCAGGCAATCTCTTTTGAAGAAAAACTCGACGCCGCCAAGGGCGACGTGCCGGAACCCGAGCTGGTCAGCCGCCACACGCAGGCCGGCCTCGGTCTGCTGACGGGCGTCGTGACTTACGGCGCGGCATTCGGCGGGCTGTTCTCGCTGGTCTTTGCGTATGCGTATGGCCGAGGCAGCCGCCTCCCGGCACGGCCGCTGGCCGCGTGGCTCGCGCTGGCGGCGTTCGTCGCGCTCGTGATCGTGCCGAACATCAAGTACCCGGCCAATCCGCCGTCGGTCGGCGATCCGGACACGATCGGCTATCGCACGGGCCTGTTCTTCCTGATGATTGCGATTTCGATCGCGACGATGGTGTTCTCGGTCAACGTGCGCCGTCACCTGCTGGCGAAGCTTGGCCAATGGAACGCGTCGATCGTCGCGGGGCTGGTGTTCATCGTGATCATCGCGGCCGTGCAGCTCGGGCTGCCGTCGATCAACGAAGTGCCGGCTGCGTTCCCGGCCGCCGTGCTGTGGAAGTTCCGCGTCGCGGCGATCGGCATGCAGGTGATCATGTGGACGACGATCGGCCTGCTGTTCGGCGCATGGGTCGAGCGCACCGAACGCGTCGGCATGCGCGCCGCCTGACGCGTATTGCAACGGGGCGCGCCTAGCGCAGCATGCGCGGCGCGCTCCACGTCGATTCGCGCGCCAGCGCGACGAACGCGGCCAGATAGTCGATCGACGCATCCGCTTCGCGGATGCCGAGGAAGATCTGCTTCGCAATTCCCTTCTTGCCCAGCTTGACCGGCACGACCGGCATCCGGTCCGCGTATTCGTCGGCAAGCCATCTCGGCAGCGCGGCCACGCCGCGCCCGCTCGCCACCATCTGCAGCATGATGTCGGTCGTCTCGATCGACTTGTGTCGCTTCGGCACGATGCCGGCCGGCGTCAGGAACTGGTTGTAGATGTCGAGCCGGTCGGTTTCGACCGGGTAGGTGATCAGGATCTCGTCGGTCAGCTGCTCGGGCGTCACGTAGTCGGCGTTCGCGAACCGGTGTGAATCGGCGACCACCAGCACCTGCTCGTAGTCGAACACAGGGTCGAAGCGCAGGCCCGGCTTGTTCAGCGGATCGGGCGTCACGAGCACGTCGATGTCATAGCCGAACAGCGCGCCGATGCCGCCGAACTGGAAGCGCTGCTTCACGTCCACGTCGACGTCGGGCCAGCGCGACAGGTAGGGCGACACGACCTTCAGCAGCCACTGGTAGCACGGGTGGCACTCCATCCCGATGCGCAGCGTGCCGCGCTCGCCCTTCGCGTACTGCTTCATCCGCTCCTCGGCGAGCTCGAACTGCGGCAGCAGCCGGTTCGCCAGCTTCAGCAGATACTGCCCGCCCTGCGTGAGCCTCAGGCCGCGACCCTCGCGATCCCAGATCGGCGTGCCGAGCTGCTGCTCGATTTTCCGGACGGTATGGCTGAGCGCCGATTGCGTGAGGTGCAGCGTATTGGCGGCCGCGGTCAGCGAGCCCTGACGCTCGACCTCACGAATGACGACGAGATGGAATCGTTCCAGCATGGGTTTCGCTCGCGCAATAGATGCATGAATAACTTTAATGGATGAATGAAATAATGCCATTTTATTTCATGATTTGAAATCCCTATGATGATTGCCGGACATTCAATTTCTCTTCTGGACGGAAGCTCATGGTCACGACACACAACCTCGGTTTTCCGCGCATCGGCGCCAAGCGCGAACTCAAGTTCGGTCTCGAACGCTACTGGAAGGATGAATCGTCGCGCGACGCGCTGAAGGCGCTTGGCGCCGAGCTGCGCCGGCGTCACTGGAACGACCAGCGCGATCTGGACCTAGCCCCGATCGGCGACTTCGCGTTCTACGATCAGGTACTCGACATGAGCTTCACGCTCGGCAACCTGCCGAAGCGCGTGCAGGGCTTCCACGGCGACGTGCTCGACAACTATTTCCGCGTCGCGCGCGGCCGTTCGGCACAGGCGGCGGAAGCGCATGCCGCGTGCTGCGGTGGTGTGTCGGCCGGTGAAATGACGAAGTGGTTCGATACGAACTATCACTACATCGTGCCGGAATTCCACGCGGACACGAACTTCTCGCTCGATCCGTCGCGCCTGCTCCAGCAACTGGCGGAAGCGCAGGCGCAGGGCGTGGCCGCGAAGCCGGTGATCCTCGGTCCCGTCACGTACCTGTGGCTCGGCAAGGCGAAGGACGATTCCGACCGTCTCGCGCTGCTGCCGAAGCTGCTGCCGGTGTACGGTGCGCTGCTCGATACGCTGACCGCGCAGGGCGTCGAATGGGTGCAGATCGACGAACCGATTCTCGTCACCGAACTCGACGCCGAATGGCAGCAAGCCTTCAAGACCGCGTACGCTGCGCTCGAAACGCGCCGGATCAAGGTGCTGCTCGCGACGTACTTCGGCCAGTTGCAGGGCAACCTGGCGCTCGCGCGCTCGCTGCCGGTCGACGGCCTGCATGTCGATGCGATCAATGCACGCGACGAGGTCGACGCGCTGGCGCGTGAACTGCCGGCCGGGCACGTGCTGTCGGTGGGCGCGATCAACGGCCGCAACATCTGGAAGACGGATTTGAACGCCACGCTCGACTGGCTCGAGCCGCTCGCGAAGCAACTGGGCGATCGCCTGTGGCTCGCACCGTCGTGCTCGCTGCTGCACGTGCCGGTCGATCTCGCGAGCGAGCAGAAGCTCGATGCGGAAATCCGCTCGTGGCTCGCGTTCGCGCTGCAGAAACTCGACGAGCTGAAGGTGCTTGCGACCGCACTGAACCAGGGTCGCGACAAGGTGGCCGATGCGCTGGCCGCGAACGCCGCCGCGATCCATTCGCGTCGCCACTCGCCGCGCGTGAACAACCCGGCGGTGAAGGCTGCAATCGCCCGGATCGACGCGCAGCTCGGCAACCGCGCGAGCCCCTATACGCAGCGCGCGCCGAAGCAGTCGGCACGCCTGAATCTGCCGGCGTTCCCGACGACGACGATCGGCTCGTTCCCGCAGACCGGCGAAATCCGCCAGGCCCGCAGCCAGTTCAAGGCCGGCGCGCTGGACGAAGCCGGCTACCGCAAGGCGATGCAGGCCGAGATCGAACGCAGCGTCCGCGAACAGGAGTCGCTCGAACTCGACGTGCTCGTGCATGGCGAAGCCGAGCGCAACGACATGGTCGAATACTTCGGCGAGCAACTCGACGGCTACGCGTTCAGCCAGTTCGGCTGGGTGCAGTCGTACGGTTCGCGCTGCGTGAAGCCGCCGATCCTGTTCGGCGACATCAGCCGCCCGAAGGCGATGACGGTCGAGTGGATCACGTATGCGCAGTCGCTGACGAACAAGCCGATGAAGGGCATGCTGACGGGCCCCGTGACGATCCTGAACTGGTCGTTCGTGCGTGACGACCAGCCGCGCTCGGTGTCGTGCTACCAGCTCGCGCTGGCGATCCGCGAGGAAGTGCTCGACCTCGAGAAGGCTGGCGTGCGCGTGATCCAGATCGACGAGGCCGCGCTGCGCGAAGGGCTGCCGCTGCGCCGCGCGCAATGGGGCGAGTACCTGAAGTGGGCGGTCGAATCGTTCCGCATCACCGCGAACGGCGTGCAGGACGATACGCAGATCCATACGCACATGTGCTATTCGGAGTTCAACGACATCATCGCGTCGATCGCCGACATGGATGCGGACGTGATCACGATCGAGACGTCGCGCTCGGACATGGAGCTGCTCGACGCGTTCGACAACTTCAAGTATCCGAACGAAATCGGGCCGGGCGTGTACGACATTCACTCGCCGAACATCCCGACGCAGGAGCACATCGTCGGCCTGATGAAGAAGGCGGCTGAGCGGATTCCGGCGGAACGCCTGTGGGTGAACCCGGACTGCGGCCTGAAGACGCGCCAGTGGGCGGAAGTGATTCCGGCGCTGACGAACATGGTCGCCGCCGCGAAGACGCTGCGCAACCAGGTGCAATGACGCGCGAACGTTGCGTGTCCGCCGTCGAGATCAATGATCCGGCGGCGGATGTCGTACCGATCGGGGCCGTCCCGGGCACGCCCCGGGACGCGTCGTTTCCACTGTTACATCAGGAGCGGGAGGCGTACCAAGTGAGTCATGCAGCGAACGATGCAATCGGGCGGCTGATGCAGGCGCTCGAAGACGATAGCGACGATTGCTGGGCGATGTACGAAGAGATCGGTCGCGCGGTCGTGACCCGGCTGCTGCGTCGTGACCGCGACGCATTGCGTGCGATCGCCGGTGCGTGGATCGCAAGCGACGACGCACAGGCTGCGCTGGTCGACACCGACCGCGGCTCCCCGGATTTCGATACGGCGAAAAGACACGCCGAGCATGCGGACAGCGCGATGCGAGATGTCCTTCGGAATACCCTCTTCGGCGCGGAGTGAACATGACGACCCCGGCGAACGTACACCGCTTCCTGGCGGCCAGCGCAAGGGATTGCTGCGTTCGTGCCGCACGCCATGCTCGGGCGAAGAAGTGATGGACGTGCTGTTCGCATCGGGCATCGACTACACGCTCTTGTTCTACGAACCCGCATATTAGTCTGCACTGCGAGGCATCGACGATGACGGTGTGCGCGCGGTGGCTGGAACATGGAAAGAAAAAAGGGCGACCCGGGTCGCCCTTTTTTCGTGCGAGACGCGGGCAGGCAAAGCCGCCTGCCCGGTGCGCGTGTGCGTTACGCGGGGC
Source organism: Burkholderia sp. Ac-20392 (assembly GCF_017104585.1). Classification (NCBI taxonomy): domain Bacteria; kingdom Pseudomonadati; phylum Pseudomonadota; class Betaproteobacteria; order Burkholderiales; family Burkholderiaceae; genus Burkholderia; species Burkholderia sp. Ac-20392. The sequence continues at coordinate 4,260 of NZ_JAAGPB010000189.1, read as the reverse complement.
GTGCTGCGCGCGGCAACGTATCGACCGTCTTGCGGGGCGCGCCCGCATCGTCGATGCTCACGCGGCGCGAGATCAGCCACACGCACAGCGACGACACGATCGCGGCGCTCGTGTACTGGAGCGCGAGCGGCCACCATTGCGGCGCGGTGTTCTGCGCGATGATGGTCGCGACGAGCGGCGTGAGGCCGCCGGCGAGGGCGCCGCACACCTGGTACGCGATCGAGATCGCCGTGTAGCGGATGCGTGCGACGAAGATGCCGCTGACGAAGCCCGCGACCACCGAGTAGTAGCCCGATTCCGCGAGCGTCGCGAGGCCGACGCCGACCGTGATCGACAGCGGCGTGCCCATGTGCACGAGCGGCAGCATGACGAACGGGACGATCGCGGCCCATGCGCCGGTGATCAGCAGCACGCGCGTGGTGCCGAAGCGCTGCGCGAGGAACGCGGCCGCGAGCTGCACGACGAACTGCAGCACGGCGACGATCGTCATGCAATGCAGCACCATCGACCGATCGAGCGACAGGAACTGCGTCGCGTAGCTGATCATGAAGATGTTGCTGAAATACACACCGGCGATGCCGTACACGTTCGCACCGATCGCGAGCAGCAGCAGCGGCCAGTACTTGAGCGCTTCGCGCAGCGGCTTTTGCGCGATGTTGCCGCTCTTCTTGACTTCCTCGAACTCGGGCGACTCGGACACGCTCGCGCGGATCACGAAGCCGACGATCAGCAGTACGGAACTCGCGAGGAACGGCACGCGCCAGCCCCAGCTCATCATGTCTTCCTTCGACAGCGTGCTGATCGCGCCGAACGCGAGCATCGACAGGATCAGGCCGCTTGCGCTGCCGAGCTGCGCGAACGACGCGAAGAACGTGCGCTTGCCTTCCGGCGCATGCTCGCCGGCGAGCAGCACCGCGCCGCCCCATTCGCCGCCGACCGCGATGCCTTGCAGCACGCGCATCAGCACGAGCAGGATCGGTGCGATCACGCCTGCTTGCGCATGGGTCGGCAGCAGGCCGATCGCGACCGTCGACACGGCCATCAGCATCAGCGTCGCGAGCAGCGAACGCTTGCGGCCGAAGCGGTCGCCGAGGTAGCCGAACATCACGCCGCCGAGCGGCCGCGCGAAGAAGCCGACCGCGAACGAGCCGAACGAGGCGAGCAGGCTGATGAAGCGGTTTTCGCCGGGAAAGAACAGCGGCCCGAACACGATGGCGGCGGCGGTCGCGTAGCTATAGAAGTCGTACCACTCGATCGTGGTGCCGACGAACGACGCGAGCGCCGCCCGCTTGGGTTGCTTGACGGAAGTCCCCATCTTTATGTGTGCTCCTCTGAATTCTCTGATTTGGAATAGGTGGCGGCGCGGGGATCAGTCGCGGTAGGCGACGCCCGGCAGCACGCACAGCAGCTCGTACGCGAGGTTTGCGCCGAGCAGCGCCGTGGTGCCGAACGGGTCGTACGGCGGCGCGACTTCGACGAGATCGCAGCCGACGATGTTCAGCCCCTTCGCACCGCGGATGATCTCGAGCGCCTGCGGCACCGTGAGGCCCGCGATTTCCGGCGTGCCCGTGCCCGGCGCGTAGGCCGGATCGATGCCGTCGATGTCGAAGCTGATGTAGACGGGCGTGTCGCCGACGCGCGCGCGCACTTCTTCCATCAGCGGCGCGAGCGACTTGTTCCAGCATTCTTCCGCCTGGACGACGCGGAAGCCCTGCTCGCGGCACCAGTCGAAATCCTCGGCCGCGTAGCCGGTGCCGCGCAGGCCGATCTGCGTGACCTTGTCGCCGTGCAGCAGGCCTTCCTCGACCGCGCGGCGGAACGGCGTGCCGTGCGCGATCTTTTCGCCCATCATCGTGTCGTTCACGTCGGCGTGTGCATCGACGTGGATCAATGCAACCTTGCCGTGCTTGCGGTGGATCGCGCGCAGGATCGGCAGCGCGATCGTGTGGTCGCCGCCGAGCGTGATCGGCTTGCAGTCGTGCTCGAGGATCGCGTCGTATGCGGCTTCGATGCGTGCGATGGAATCGTGCAGGTTGTACGGATTGATCGCGACGTCGCCGATGTCGGCGATCTGCAGCGAATCGAACGGGGCGGCGCGCGTCGCCATGTTGTACGGGCGCAGCAGCACGGATTCGGTGCGGATCTGGCGCGGGCCGAAGCGCGCGCCGGTGCGGTTGGAGGTGCCGAGATCGAACGGCACGCCGACGAAACAGGCGTCGAGGCCTTCGGCGCTCGCCACGTGCGGCAGGCGCATCATCGTCGCGATGCCGCCGCAGCGCGGCATTTCATTGCCGCCGAGCGGCTGGAAATGGGTGTGGTCGTTCATGGCTGTCTCTTCCGATGTGGGGTTGCCGTATCATGCGACGCGGCTTGGCGCACAGTTTTACGCGCTCCGCCGGGAAAGAAGAATGCGAAGATATCGACGTAAACATCGATTTTCATCGATGTATGGAAGGGGATAAGCGTGCTGGGGAATCTGTCGACCCTCGATCTGCGGTTGATCCGCGTGTTTCTCGCGGTCACGGACGCGGGCGGCGTATCGGCCGCGCAGGCCGTGCTGAACGTCGGGCAGTCGACGATCAGCGCGCAGCTTTCGTCGCTCGAGACGCGGCTCGGCTACCGGCTCTGCGAGCGCGGCCGCAGCGGTTTCCGGCTCACGCCGAAGGGCGAGCGCTTTCACGCGATGAGCCGCAAGCTGCTCGCGGCGCTGGACGAATTCGGGATGGCCGCGCGGCACATGGACCGCCAGCTGGTCGGCACGCTGCACATCGGCCTGATCGGCCATACGCCGGTGAGCCAGAACGCGCGGATCGCCGAGGCGATCGCCGCGTTCCGCACCCGCGACGAGGCCGTGCGTTTCTCGATCTCCGTGCGCGCGCCGGGCGATCTCGAGGAGAAGCTGCTGAGCGACGAGATCCAGATCGCGGTCGGCTACTTCTGGCACCGGGTGCCGACGCTGCACTACACGCCGCTGTTCATCGAGCGCCAGGTCGCGTACTGCGGCCGTGGTCATCCGCTGTTCGACGGCGCCGGCGCGCTGACGCCGGCCGATGTCGCGGGCTTCGAATGGGCGTGGCGCTCGTATCCGCTGCCCGAGGCGCAGATGTCGACGACGCCCGACCGCGTGACGGCGACCGCGGACAACATGGAGGCCGTCGCGCTGCTGATCCTGTCCGGCCACCACCTCGGCTATCTGCCGCAGCACTTCGCGGCGCCGTACGTCGCGCAGGGGCTGCTCACGCCGCTCAATCCGGAGCAACTGCGTTACGACGTGACGTTCCACATGGTCGTCGCGCGCAACGGGCGCGGCAATCCGCTCGTGGAAGCGTTTCTCGAAGATCTCGAACGCGCGCACCAGCCGCCCGACATCGCTTAGGCCGCCGGGCTCAATTATGTGAACGAGAGTTGCGGCGGCGCGGCCTGCCCGGCGATGTCCACATCGATCGGCGTCGAAGTGACGGATCGGGGGGCGGGTTCGGCTTGCGCGGGCCGTCCGCCCGCCGGCATCACGGCACCGGCAACCCCGCGTCATGCTTGACCTCGCGCAGCGACAGCGCGGATTCGATCGACGTCACGCCCGGCAGCATCCGCAGCGATTCGCGCAGGAACGTGCCGTAGTCGTCGAGATCACGCGCCACGACCTGCAGCAGATAGTCGGCGGTGCCCGCCACGTTGTGGCACGCCAGGATCCGCTCGATGCCGAGCACTTCCCGCTCGAAGCGGTCAGCGGTCTTGCGGTCGTGCGTCGCGAACCGCACGAGCACGAATGCGACGACACCGAACCCGAGCGCCTGGCGCGACAGCTGCGCGCGATAGCGCTCGATGTAGCCGTCGTTTTCAAGGCGCTTCAGGCGCCGCGCGCAAGGGGTCTCTGAGAGGCCCACGGTGTCGGCGAGACGCGCGATCGGCAGGCGGCCGTCGCGCTGCACCGCGGCAAGGATGGCGCGGTCGGTTTTGTCGAGTTCGGTCATGTTGGCGGAATCCTTTTCTGGATTTCATGATTGTGGCGGATTCCCCCAAGGATCGCCAATCCTGAACCAAAGATGGCCAATAATCCCTCGTCCCCTGGCGGCAACATATCGTCGTAAGAGGACAGGGGCAGACCATGATTTCCACGCATTTGCTGTTGATTTATCTCGCCGCGCTGGCGGCCATCTACGCGGTGCCGGGGCCGGACATGGCGCTGGTGCTGCAGACCAGCATCGGCCGCGGCGTGCGGCCGGGGATGGCGGCGGCGGCCGGCAGATCGGATGAGCACAC
>NZ_JAAGPB010000188.1:0-14980 GCF_017104585.1 Burkholderia sp. Ac-20392 | reverse complement strand
GCCGTGCTGCCGCGCGTCGATGCCGCGTGGATCGGGCGCGAGGTACGGCTCAGCGACGGCCGGCTGACGCTGGTCGAATAAGCGCGACGCGGTTGCCGCGCGCCTGGGCCTGGGCCTGGGCCTGGGCCTGAGCCTGAGCCTGAGCCTGAGCCTGAGCCTGAGCCTGAGCCTGAGCCTGAGCCTGAGCCTGAGCCTGAGCCGTTACTCAGCGTACCGGCGTGCGGACTACCCCGTCGACCTTCAACGTGCGCCGGTCGTGCGCGGCTTCGTATTCGACCGTCTGCGCGGGCGTGACGGCGCCGTACGAACGGCCGTTCACATAGACGGTGCCGTCGCGCAGCTCGACCCGGTCGCCGTTGACCGTCGCGGTGGCCCGTTCGCCCTGCAGCACCGCGCCCGAACAACCGGCGGTCGAAAAGCTGCGGACCGACGTGCCCGGCATCGCGGCGATCCCGCCCTGATCCGCCGCATGCGCCGCGCTGCAAGGCGGCGCATCCATGCTACCGGCAGCATGGGCCGCGCCGGCGCTGATGCCGCATCCGGCAAGCAACGCGATCGTGATCGGCTTCAGATGGTTCATGGTGAGCTCCATTGTCCGCGGCCGCGGATCGATAACCGGCCGACGCCCGCGTTCGCATCGCAGGCCGTCCGGATACACCCAGTATGCGTCCGGTTCGCGGCACTCCGCCATCCGCGCCAGTACCACCCGCCTCCGCCTCGGTTCACGCCGACTCCGGCCTCCGGAAGCGCCGCCCTCGGCATAACCCGTCCCCCTGAAAATCCACCTTGATCAAGTTGCGACCCGCAACTATTATTGATTGCGATCCGCAACCTTTCCGGGCCAACCATGGACCTCATCGACGCTCCCGCCAAGCCTCGCGAAGCCACCATCCTCGAGCTGCGCGACTTCTCCCGCAAGCTGGTTCGCGAGCTCGGCTTCATGCGCGCGACGCTGGCCGACAGCGACTGGGCGCCTTCGGCCGTGCACGCGATCCTCGAGATCGGGATGGCGCCCGGCATCAACGCCCGCGATCTGGGCAACATCCTGCGGCTGGACAAGTCGAACACGAGCCGGCAGCTCGCGCGGCTCGAAGCGGCCGGGGTCGTGGAGCGGCACGTGTCGAGCGACGATGCGCGCGCGATCGAGTTGTACCTGACCGCCGACGGAAAAAAGCTCCAGAAGCGCATCGACACGTTCGCGACGGACCAGGTATCGAATGCGCTGCGCCGCATGGTGCCCGCCGACCAGCAGGCACTGCTGCGCTCGCTCGCGCTGTATGCCGATGCGCTCGCGCAGGACAACGCCGCCAAGGCGCCTGACGCGACACTCGATGCGCCATCGATCCGCGAAGGCTACCAACCGGGTTGTATCGGCGACATTGCGGGCCTTCACGCGCGCTTTTATTCGGAGCACTGGGGCTTCGGCGCTTTTTTCGAAAAACGCGTGGCGACCGAGCTGGCCGAGTTCGCCGGTGCGCTGCCGGCTGACGGCAGGGCGCTCTGGCTGTGTCAGGAAGACGGGCGGACGCTCGCGTCGCTCGCGATCGACGGCGCCCCGGCAACGGGCGTCGCGCACCTGCGCTGGTTCATCGTGAACGATGCGCTGCGCGGGTCGGGCATCGGCCGCCGGCTCATGACGGAAGCCATCCGCTTCGTCGACGCGCAGAGGTTTCGCGAAACCTACCTGTGGACGTTCAAGGGACTGGATTCGGCGCGCCATCTGTACGAGTCGTTCGGCTTCACACTGACCAACGAATCCGCGGGCACGCATTGGGGAACCGAGGTGGTCGAGCAACGCTTCAGCCGGCCGGGGCCGTCGGGCGGTTGAGGGTCGACGGGACGTCTCCGTTTTCGCTGCGCATGCCCTTGTAGTTCTTCTCGCCCCGCCAACCAGGACGCCCGGCATGTTTGAACGTCTCACCGCCCTCGCGCTCTGCGCATTCGTCATCGTGCCGGCCGCCGTTGCCGCACCCGGCGTCGACCCGATCGACCGGAAAATGACGCTTTGCCTGGACGACCCCGCGCACGCATCGACAGCGGGTCAGGACGAATGCATCGACGAAGCAGGCCGTGCATGGGACGAGCGTCTCAACGCCAGCTATCGCGCGTTGCAGGCGTCATTGCCCGCTGCCGACCGCCCGGTGCTGCTGCACGCGCAACGCGCGTGGCTCGCACGCCGCGACGCCGACCTGAAGCTGATCGGCGCGGTCTACGCGACGACGCGCGGCACGATGTACGCACCGATGAATGCAAACGACGTGATGCGTGTGACGCGACAACGCGCGCTGACGCTACGGCGATTCGAATCGGATCGCACGACGCCCGGCTTCGACCTGACCGGCCGCCTGACGCCGATGACCAATGCGAAGCCCGAGCGCGTCACAACCGTCCCGCAACGCGGCGCGCGCTTCGAACGCGAGCATTGCGCTGCGCTGTCGGGCCTCGATGCGCTGGGCCGCTGCGCGGCACAGGCCACGCCGCTGTACAGGCAGGATATCGACGACATGACTCGCGTCATCGAACGTCGCCTGCCGCGCGCGTCGCGCGAGGCCATGCGAATGTCGTCGCAGAAATGGCAGGCGTTCGTCGCCGCCCAGCCGCCGCTGATCGGTGCGCTCTACCCGACGACCGATCCCGCGCGCGTATCACCGCAGGTCGCGATCGAACTACGCGACGAAGCCGCCTCGCGCCTGCAGCAACTCGTGTACGCAGCGGACAAGATCGACGCCGATTGACGCAGCGGTGCGATGCCGGCACGCATGAAGTTCCGCGCGCGGCAGACGCATCACTTGATACGCTGCACGCGCACGATGCCCCAGACGAGCATGGCGGTCACGACGGCAGTCACGACAATCGCGAGCCAGATCGACTTCGTCGTGATCCACGTCCCGATGAACACGGCCGCAAAGACGCAGGCCGCGCCCCATTCGAGCACGTTGTCCAGCCGGTTTCTCGGCCGATAGCGCGGCTTGTCTTCCGTATCGCGCGGAATCGGCGCCGCCTGCCTCGCGCGCGGCGCGCAGGCGGGAAACACATCGGCCAGCGCATGGCTCGGCCACGGGTGAATATCGGCATGCGCGTCGCCCGATCCCGTCACCCGCCATACGGCGTCGGCATCCGGCGCACGACGCAGTTCCTCGATCTCGCGGGCCAGGCCCGCACAGGGTTCCTTCTGCCGCTCCAGCATCGCGACCTGCGCGAGTTCGGTTGCGAACGCATTCATGTCGTCGTGCGCGATCGGCAATCCGCTCGTGCGAACCAGCACGAATTCCCCGAATGCAGTCGCAACGTAGTCGACGAATGCGTCGTAGATCGAACGATAGCGCTCGCCGAGCTGATCGACGAGGTTGTCCCGGCGTGCGGCCGCGCGTGCCAGCGCGCTCGCCTTCGTCGTGACGAGATACGGATAGCGCGCGTCGCGTTCCTCGGGCGTCGCGCCTTCCAGATATTCATCGAGTTCGTCAGCCTGGTCTTCCGGATCAAAATCGTCGATGCGATAGGCGAAGCGCACGTCGTCGGGCCCGAACAGCACGCGCCAGAACAGCGGGACGAACGCGTTCGCTTCGAGCGACGGGCCGCCCGCCGCGAAATAGGCGTGCAATTCGCCTTTGCGGCCTTCAGGCATGCGCGGCCACGGCGGGCTCTCCAGAAACACGGGATGGGACATATCGCGGGCCCCCAGTCGGGATGATCGGATGGTTGTCTTTTTCGGAACGACTTTCACCAACGCACGACAGGCCGACGCATTCTGTCCGACTTTACAAGCCTTGTCATCAGGGTCTTTCGACGGCCTTTCCGACGATCATCGGTTGGCGATCCGGGCTGCAAGCCGTCGAATATTCTCATCACTTCGAGCATATCCCGACCCGCAAAAACAGCGTTGGGTGCGCGATTTTCCCGTCATCGCCATCGCGCGAGACGTGCCCATCGGCCGTCCAATCACTAGGGAAAATCCGGAGACATCCTTACAGCGATTTACCTGATGATTCATGGAAGCGTCATGTTTAAACGATTCAACTGCCCGACAAGCTTTCAATTCACGTCACGAAGCCGATGCCGCCGCGCGGCAAACGCGATGACCGAAAACTGGAGCGACAGTCGCTGGAGAATCGTCAGGTGTTCAATACTTTCAACAACCCGGTCGAGAGTAATCGTGAGATTCCGTGGCCCGCTGGTGCGGTGGAGACGAGGCGATGCGCGAAACCTGCGCGCTACGATCGCGTCCTCCGACGACAGTGACGGCTGGCAAAGCCCTCGTCTGCCTCTGTCGATCTACACCATCCTGTCGCGCCGCTCCGTTCGCCGCCACAACGCCGTCGCCGCGCGCGCCTATGTCGCGATCCATACCGACGACGTGGCATCGCTGCTGCCTTAGCGCCCCCCTTTCCCTGACTCCGTTCGACCTGCTCGCCGTGTCGCCCGACCGGTGACGGGATCGGCTCGCGCTTCGCTTTCTCGCGCGCCGGATCGTACTCGAACGGACTCCTGATCACCGTGCACCTCGCTCGCTCACCGCGAGCGGCGGTCGCGCACGCCCGCTTCATCCGATGCACCATCGCGCAACGATCCGCCCCTCGCGGATCGACACGCGCACTGAAATGGAAGACTACGTCATGCGAATCCGCACGCTTCGCCGCGCCATTGCAACCGCCGCCATCCTGTCGGCCGCCGCGGCCGCCGGCACGACCGCCCACGCGGCCGGCGAACTGAACATCTACAACTGGTCCGACTACATCGCGCCGGACACGATCCCGACCTTCCAGAAGCAGACGGGCCTCCACGTCCGCTACGACAACTACGACAGCGACGACACGCTGCAGGCGAAACTGATGTCGGGGAATTCCGGCTACGACATCGTCGTGCCGACGTCGAACTACATGGCCAAGCAGATCCAGGCGAGCGTCTACCAGCCGCTCGACAAGTCGAAGCTGCCGAACCTGTCGAATCTCGATCCGCTGCTGATGAAGATGGTCGCCGATGCCGATCCGGGCAACCAGTACGGCGTGCCGTGGGCATATGGCACCGACGGCATCGGCTACAACGTGCAGGCCGTGAAGAAGGTGCTCGGCGACAAGGCGCCGGTCGACAGCTGGGCGCTGGTGTTCGATCCGGCCAACATGGCCAAGCTGAAAAGCTGCGGCGTGTCGTTCCTCGACCAGGCCGTCGACGTGTTCGCAGCCACGCTGCAGTACATGGGCAAGGATCCGAACAGCACGAACCCGGCCGATTACCGTGCGGCATACGAGGTGCTGAAGAAGGTGCGCCCGTACATCACGCAGTTCAACTCGTCGGGCTACATCAACGATCTCGCGAACAACGACCTGTGCGTGGCGTTCGGCTATTCGGGCGACGTCGGCATCGCGCACCGTCGCACCGCCGAAGCGAAACGCCCGTACGAGATCCGCTTCGCGAACCCGAAGGAAGGCGGGCTGCTGTGGTTCGACATGATGGTGATCCCGAAGGACGCGCCGAACCGGGACGCCGCGCTGAAGTGGATCAACTACGTGCAGGATCCGAAGGTCAACGCCGGCATCACCAACGCGGTGTTCTATCCGACCGCGAACAAGGCCGCGCGCCAGTACGTGAAGCCCGCGATATCACGCGATCCGTCGGTGTATCCAGCCGACGAGGTGCTGAGCAAGATGACGCTGCTCAAGCCGATGCCGCCCGAGATTCGCCGGCTGCAGAACCGGCTGTGGGCGCAGTTGAAGACGGGCCGCTGAGCGCCATCGCGTGACGTGACGTGACGTGACGCCGCGCCTCCGACCGTCCAGGCCGGAGGCGCATGCGGTCACCTCCGCATCAGAACCGGTGGATGATCCCCGCGCCGATTCCGAACTGGTTGCCGGTCGACGACGGCGCCGTGTTGAACCCGTCGCCCAGCGTCGCGGTCGCGTCGACGATGCTGCCCGCGCCGCTCGTGCCGAGCGTCTTGCCCTTCGCGTGCTGGTACGCTTCGAGCAGGTACAGCCCCGTGCGCTTCGACAGCGAGTAGTACTGCGACAGGTTGAACTGGTGATACTGCGCACTGTCGGTGATGCCGTTCGATTCCGTCGCACGCGTGTACGCATAGCCCGCGCCGAAATCCCAAACTGCCGACGGCTTCCAGTGCAGCACCGCGCCGGCCGTATTGAAGATCGCGGTATTGAAGAACTTCGACGCCGCACCCGGGATGTACTCCGTGTTGGTGTACGTCGCCGTCGCGTCCCACGCATCGCTGAACCGGTAGCTCAGGCCCACCGCGAACCGCTGCTGCGCCTTCGCGGTCTGGTAGCCGTTCGTGACCGCCGACACGCCGATCTGCGAACCGCCGTTCGACGTCGTCGAGTTCGCGCCCCACGCGCCGCCGGCCGTGTTCGAGTTGTTCACGCGCTCGAACGCGACGCCGGCGCCGAACGGGCCCGCCGCGTACTGGATGCCGGTCGCCCACGTCGAGCCCGCGTTCGTGCTGCCGGCCACGCCGCCGAGCGAGTAGGACCCGCTCAGCGTCACGCCGTACCATTTCGGCGACGTGTACTCGATCGTGTTGTTCGCGCGGTAGATCGTGTCGAGCCCGTCGACGTCGCCCGGGTGTGCGCCGTAGTAGCCGGTGATCCACGTGGTCGGGCTGAACGGCGACATCGTCTGGTAATACGACGCATATTGCCGGCCGGCGGTCAGCGTGCCGTACGTGGCGTTGGTCAGCCCGACCCACGCCTGGCGCCCGAAGATCGCGTCGGTGTACTGCGCGGCGCCGGTCGCCGAGTTGAAGCCCGATTCGAGCGTGAAGATCGCCTTCGTGCCGCCGCCGAGATCCTCGCTGCCCTTCAGCCCGAAGCGGCTGCCGGCCCACACGCCCTGGTTCATCCTGACGACCGACTTCCCGCCGCTCGTCGAGCCGACCGTCGTCGCGTTGCTCTGGTAGCCGATGCCGTTGTCGACGATCCCGTACAGCATGACGCTGCTCTGCGCGAACGCTGGCGCGACAGCGGCCAGCGCGACGCCGGACGTCAGCGCCATCCGCAATGCCTGTTGCTTCATGTATCCGTCTCCTTCCTTGTCTTCTCGAGTGAATGAATTGTCTTGATGGCTGCGTGCCGCCTGCTCACGGACGTTACGGACGGTACGCACGCCAGCCGTTGCCGCCCGTGCAGACGAGCTGCGAACCACTGACCCGGCACTGCGCCTCGTAGCCCGGCGAGTACAGCCATTCGCCGGCCCAGTGCAGGTCGACGTATGGATCGGCCTTCGGCGTATCGGCGACGAAGTTCGCCGCGTCGTCGGTGCTGCCGCTGCCCGTGTAGCGCGCGGTGGCCGGATACGGAAACACCGGGCGCGTGCGCGTCGTGTTGCCGTTCGCATCGACGATCGACGCGACGATCCTGCCGGGCGTCGCGCCCGTTTCGGTCCACGCCATCAGCGGCGTGAGGACGTCGAACACGTCCGGCCCCTGACCGCCGCCGCAGTGCGCAACGCCCGGGAACAGGTAGAAGCGCGCGAAGCGGTCGACCTGCGCGTCGCCCATGGTCTTCTTCATCGCTTCGTAATACGCGATGCTCGAACGCGGCGAGATGTGCTGATCCTCGAGCCCATGCCACAGCAGCAGCTTGCCGCCGCGGCCGGCGAAGTGGCCGAGATCCGGATCGGTCGCGGCCAGGTAGTTCGACACCGGCACCGTCTTCGCGAATGCGTCGAGCGTGAACTTCAGGTCGCCGATCGTCGCGGACGGGTACGACGCGTTGTAGTAGTCGAGATAGCGCAGGAACGGCAGCACGAAGCTGATCGTGCCGCTCGGCGCGGTGGCGGTTGCCGGCACGAACAGGCTCCAGTTCAGCTCCGAGCCCCATTCGCGCGACACGAGCGGTTCGAGACGCGTGCCGTTCGCCGTGGTTGCGCCTTCGTGGATGCGGCGCACGACGTCGGCTTCCTGCGGCGTCAGGCACGTCGCGGTCGATTGACCGGCCGCGCACACGAGCGTCGCGGGATCGAACCGGCACGCGCGCGGGTTGTCGATCACGCCGTCGACCACGCCATCGAGCCCGTCGCACGCCTTGAGCACCGCCGCATGCAGCATCGGCAGCTTGCCGGCGAGCAGGATCGCATTGCCCGTCTTCGGGTCCGTGTTGACCGCGGCCGGCCATGCGTGATGGAACGTGTTCTGCACGATCAGGTCGTTCGCGGGCGCGCCGGCCGCGATGCCGTCGAAATCGTCGGGAAAGCGCTGCGCTTCCATCAGCGCTTCGCGGCCGCCGTCCGAGCAGCCGTCGAAGTACGCATAGCGCGCGGGCCGCGCGTAGAACTTGCCGATGATCGCCTTGGCCACTTGCGCGGTGGCATGCTCGGCGCGATACGCGAAGTCGAGCTTCGCCTTCGGGTCGAGCGCCCATGCACCGTCGTTACCGCCTTCGTGGCCCATGTCGGTCGCGGCCATCGCGATCGTCCCGTTGGTCACCGGCACGCAGGTCGACGCCATCGGCGCATTGACCGACAGGTTGCCGCACAGTCCGCCGCAGCCCGTCTGCAGATAGCGTTGCGTCCAGCCCTGCGTCGGCAGCTGCAGTTCGAACAGCGACGCGCCCGGCCCGATCGTACCTTTCACGTCGCACACGGGCGCCGGCAATGTGTTGTTGCCGACGACCGTGCCGGCGGGCAGCAGCACCGCCGACGTGATCGTGACAGTGCCGTCGGTCACGCCGCTCAGGTCGAGCGCCGCGACGGCCGGGCACGACATCGCGGGCATCACCGCCGGAAGATTCGCGAGGCCGCCGGCTGCGTTCGCCGCGTTCGACCAGCCGGCCAGCATCGCGCACAATCCCATCATGCCGATCGCCAGCATCCGGATCAGCGCATCGCGCCGCATGCCTGCCGCGCGACGCCACGCGCGCACGCTCCACCCTGCCCTGCAGTTCGTCTGCATTTCCGTCTCCTGTCGTTCTGGTTGGCTTGCCGCATCGTCGTCAGGTGGCGATGCGGCGACTTCACGAAACGTCTGCGATACCTCGTGTGAATCGAACCTTCATGCGACCATCTTCTTCATCAGCATAACTAAGCTCAATGCGTACACGCGTTGCGAAGACGACCGATTCCCATCTGATCCGTTTATCGATTCCGGCGCGCCACTGCCGCGCCGGCGCCGCTCGGCCCTACGCCGGCTCCATCCCGTGTTCGCGCTTGACGCGATCGGCCCGCGGCGATGCCAGGTAAGCAAGAAACCGTGCGGCAGCCGCGCGATCGCGTGCCGTGCGGCACACCGCTGCGGAAAACACCGTGACGGCCTGAACGGCTTCCGGCAACACACCGACGACGTCGATGCCCGGCACCTGCATCAGCTCGCTCAACTGCTGGAAACCGAGGTCGACGTTGCCCGCCGCGATCAGCTCGCCAACCGGCACGCCGGGCGGCGCCTGGACGATGCGCGGCGCGATCGCGTCCGCGATGCCCCAGCGCGCGAACAGGCGATTCAGGTGCGCCCCGCTCGGCCCCGTCGAATACCCGATCCGGCCCGCGCGCAGGATCGCGTCGCGCACCTCCGCTTCGGTGCCGATCTCCGGCCGCGCCGTGCCTGTCGCCACCGCAACGGCGATGCCCGAGCGCGCGACATCCACCCGGCTGCTCACGTCGACATGGCCATCAGCCGCAAGCCGCTCGATCGCGTCGGCTGCAAGCACGACGAAATCGAACGGCTCGCCGGCCCGCACGCGCCGCGCCGCGTCGACACCGCCGACCGACGTGATCGACACGCGACACCCCGTTTCGTCCGCATGGGCGGCCGCCAGTCGCGCCAGCACCGGCCGCGTCGCCATCGACGAAATGCCGGTGACGGCCGTCGCCGCACACGCGGTCTGCGTCATCTCCGCCGCCCCCATCAGTCGATATAGCGCAGGCCGGCCTGGCGCAGCGGCTCGCGCATGTCATACATGTCGAGGCCCAGCACGCCCGACGCGAGCTTCGCGCGCTTCGCGGCTTCGTTCGTCTCGCGAGCGATCGCCTTGTCGAGCACGTCGGCGGCTCGCGCGGCCGGTACCACGACCACACCATCGTCGTCCGCGACGATCACGTCGCCGGGATGGACCAGCGCACCCGCGCACACGACGGGCACGTTCACCGAACCGAGCGTCGCCTTGATCGTGCCTTTCGCGGAAATCGCCTTGCTCCACACCGGGAACTGCATCGCGTCGAGCACCGCGACATCGCGCACGCCCGCGTCGATGATCAGCGCCTGCGCGCCGCGCGCCTTGAAGCTCGTCGCGAGCAAGTCGCCGAAATAGCCGTCGGTGCAGTCGGCGGTGATCGCCGCGACGACCACGTCGCCCGGCCGGATCTGCTCGGCCGCGACGTGCATCATCCAGTTGTCGCCCGGATGCAGCAGCACGGTGACGGCCGTGCCGGACGCCAGCGCGCGCGGGTAGATCGGCCGCATGTACGGCTTCATCAGGCCGGTGCGGCCCATCGCCTCGTGCACCGTCGCCGAGCCGAGCGCACCGAGCCGCGCGGCGACGTCCGCGTTCGCGCGGTGGATCGTGCGGTAAACCACGCCGAGTTCGTTCATGATCACTGCCCCTTCGCTTTCAGTTGTGCATCCAGGCGCGGATAGACGCGCCGGGCATTGCCTTCGTAGATCTTGTGCCGCGCTTGCGGATCGAGCGACGACGCGTCGATGTAGCGCTTCGTGTCGTCGTAGTAGTGGCCTGTGTCGGGATCGATCCCGCGCACCGCGCCGATCATCTCGCTCGCGAACAGGATGTTGTCGACCGGAATCACGCCGGTCAGCAGGTCGATGCCGGGCTGGTGATACACGCACGTGTCGAAGAACACGTTGTTCAGCAGGTGATCCTTCAGCAGCGGCTTCTTCAGCTCCTGCGCGAGCCCGCGAAACCGTCCCCAGTGATACGGCACCGCGCCGCCGCCATGCGGAATCACGAAGCGCAGCGTCGGGAAATCGCGGAACAGGTCGGAAGTCAGGCACTGCATGAAGGCGGTCGTATCGGCGTTCAGGTAGTGCGCGCCCGTCGTATGGAAGCACGCGTTGCAGCTCGTGCTCACGTGGATCATCGCGGGAATGTCGTACTCGACCATCTTCTCGTAGACCGGGTACCAGTAGCGGTCCGACAGCGGCGGGCTGGTCCAGTGGCCGCCGGACGGATCGGGATTCAGGTTGATCGCGACGTTGCCGTATTCGTCGACGCACCGGATCAGCTCCGGAAGGCAGGTCGCGACATCCACGCCGGGGCTCTGCGGCAGCATCGCGGCCGGCACGAAGTGATCGGGAAACAGCTGGTGCACGCGGTGGCACAGCTCGTTGCACACGGCCGCCCACGTGCTCGACACGCTGAAATCGCCGATGTGATGCGCCATGAAACTCGCGCGCGGGCTGAAGATCGTCAAGTCGAGGCCGCGTTCGCGCATCAGCCTGAGCTGGTTGAGCTCGATCGATTCGCGCAGCTCGTCGTCGCCGATATGCAGCTCGGAGACTTTCGGCCGCTCCGACGGGCTGTTGATCGCCGCGACCTGGCGATTGCGCCACGCCTCCAGCGCCTTCGGCGCGGTGGTGTAGTGGCCGTGAATGTCGATGATCATTGCAACTCCTGCGTGTGATGACGTGTTCCGCCGCCTGCCGGCCGCCGCGCCGGTTCGGCGCGGCGCGCTCAGTGCGCCGGGTTTTCCAGTTCCTGCGGTTCGGGCGCGGGGATGCGCTGCGACGTCATGATCGCGATCGCGGCCAACGTGGCCGGCACCGCGAGCATCGACAGGATCGCGTCGAACTTCCAGCCGAGCCCCAGCAGCGCACCGCCGATCGCGGAGCCGAAAATGCTGCCGAAGCGCCCCATTCCGAGCATCCAGCTCACGCCGGTGGCCCGTGCGACCGTCGGGTAGCGTCCCGGCGCATACGCGTTCAGCCCCGTCTGCGCGCCGCTCATGCAGAAGCCGGCCGCGAACACCAGCAGCGCGAGCGACGACGACAGCGCCCCGGCCCATGCGAGCACGGCCACGCACAGCCCGCCGCCGAGATACGCGGCGCCGATCACCGGCGCCGGCCGCACCTTGTCCATCAGCCAGCCGACGCCGATCGCGCCGATCGTGCCGCCGATCTGGAACATCGCGGTCACGTTCGCGGCCGTGCTGACGGACAGGCCCGCATCCTTGATCAGCGTCGGCAGCCAGCCCGTCAGCAGGTAGATCACCAGCAGGCCCATGAAATACGTAATCCACAGCGACACGGTGACGAACCCGTAGCCTTGCGAGAACAGCACGCCGATCGGCCTGCGCGTCGGCAGCGGCGGCTCGTTCGACACGAAGGTTTCGTTGCCGGCGAACTGCCCGCCGCATACGCGGTTCAGCAACGCGGCGATGCGCTGCGACGGCGCGCCACGCACGGCCAGCAGCCGGGCCGATTCGGGCAGCAGCCACAACTGCAGCGGAATCAGCAGCAGCGGCAGCGTGCCGCCGAACAGCAGCACCGCGCGCCAGCCGTGCAGCGGAATCAGCCAGCCCGCGACGAACCCGATCAGCGCCGAGCCGAGATTGAAGCCCGTGAACATCACGGTGATCATCAGCGCGCGCATCCGCTTCGGCGCGTACTCCGACAGCAGCGTCGTCGTGTTCGGCATCGCCGCGCCGAGGCCGATGCCCGTCAGCAGCCGCAGCATCGCCATCTCGAACGGCGTGTGCGCCTGGGCCGTCACGATCGTGAACACGCCGAACAGGAACACCGACGCGATCAGCACGCGCTTGCGCCCGAACCGGTCCGCGCTCGGGCCGGCCACCAGCGCGCCGATCACCAGGCCGATCGGCGCCGCGCTCATCACGAGCCCGAACTCGGGCCGCGAGATCGCCCAGTCATGGATGATCGACGGCGCGATGAAACCCATGATCGCGACGTCCATCCCGTCGGCGATCACGACGAGGCAGCACAGCACGACCAGCAGCCACTGATAGCGTGTCACCGGCCGGTCGTCGATGAACGACTTGATGTCGATTGCCTTTCCGCTTCCCATCATGTCTCTCCTGTCTCCTTGGCGACGAACGTTCATATCGATTCGTCATCCTATTTATATGGCCTAGTATGGCGCCGAACTCCCGAAGCGAAGGCGCATGGTCACGCGCCTTCGTCACCCGTCACGTGTTGTGCGGCGGCTCCGCGCCGTCCCAGCCGAGCGGTCCCGCACTCTTGCCCGCCACCGAATACAGCGCGCCAGGCGCGTTCCGGGTGCGCTGGAACGCCTCCAGCGATTCGCCGCGCATCGCCGCGTAGATGTGCAGGTTCGAGACGCCCGTCACCGCACCGAGCTTCTCCAGCAGGAAGAAGATCACGCCGTAACGCAGCAGGCCCGGCCAGTCGCGCCGGCGGATCAGGTCGCGTTCCTGCTCGCTGAGGCCGGCCGCGTCGAAGCTCGCCTCGGGGTCGCTCAGAAACAGCGCGCGATGCGCGGGCTCGATCATCCGGTGCAGATAGTCGTTGATCCGGTACGCGTCGACGGCCTTCGCGATCGTGAACGGATAGGTGCCCGGCAGCTGCTCGACGCCGGCGAGCTCGGCCGCGATCCGCTGCCGGTGCCGTTCGGCCGCCGCCGTGTCGATGTCGGTATCCGCCGGCTCGTAGACGGCCGTCGCGATGCCGGTCATCGACGGCAGGTAGTAGCTGCGATGCCGGCACACGACACCGGCCGGCAACGCGCCGCGCATCGTCAGCCACATCACGACCTCGGCGCCTTCGTAGCCGCCGAGCGTCGCGTATTCGGCGAGCGGCATGCCGGCGAGACGTTCGGGATCGCGCTCGAGCAGGTCGAGAAAGCGCTCGTCCCATTCGGGATGGTTGAAGCCCGCGCGTTCGCCGTGCACCTGGTGCGACAGCCCGCCCGTCGCGACGATCGCGACGCGCAGATCCTCCGGATAGCTTTCGATCGCCCGGCGCAGCGCCTGGCCGAGCCGGTAGAAACGGCGCGCGGACGGCACCGGCAACTGCAGCACGCCCATTTGCAGCGGCACCAGCCGCACCGGCCAGTCGGGCTGGTGCGGGCACAGCACCGACAGCGGCGAGAAGCAGCCGTGATCGAGCGGCTTGTTCTGGAAGAACGACATGTCGAACTCGTCGGCCATCAGCGACTGGCCGATGTGCGCCGCAAACGCCGGGTGCCCGGCGATCGGCGGCAGGTCGCGCGCGCCGCCGCCTTCGTCGGCCGGATGCCACTGCGGCCCGACGCCAAGGGCGAACGCCGAGTAGTGATCGAAGAAGAACGACGTGACGTGGTCGTTGTAGATGAACAGCAGCACGTCGGGGCGCCGGTCGGCGAGCCACCCGGCCAGCGGCGCGAAGTTCTCGAAGATCGGCGCCCACACGGGGTCGTCGCGCTTGTTCTTGTCGAACGCAAACCCGATCGTGGGCGTGTGGGAGGCCGCGATGCCCCCGATGATCCGTGCCATGCCAATGCTCCTTCGTGTTGCTCGAGTGCGGCCCGGCCCGCCCGGCCGTCCGCGACAGAATGAATGGTGTGCGTCCGCTGGCTACGCGAAGCCGCGCGGTTGTGGTGCCAGGCTGCGCTTGACGACCAGCGCGAGCGGGACGGTGAAGACAAAGTGCGACATGAACCCGCCGATGATCACGTTCGGGTCGAAGTAGTTCGGGTGGTTGCTCGACGCGATCATGATCATCACGTGCATCACGATCCACGCGACGATCGCGAAGAACAGCGCGACGAACGTCGCTTCGAAGCCGCGCCGGCGGAACCACGGCCAGATCGCCGCGAACACGATGCCCCACGCCATCGCGAACGCGAAATGAATCGCGGTGCCGATGAAATACGACCCGATGCCGAGCGCGTCCTGCACGCCCTTGCCGAACACGAGCCCCGTCGCATTGCGCGGGATGCCGGCCAGCGGCATCAGGTGCTGCGCGCCGACCCAGACCAGCGCCTCGTAAACCCAGATCAGCACCGCGCCGGCCACGCCGCCGCGAACGCCCGCGCGCACCGTGTCCGCCCACGCGGCCCGGTTCGGCGATGCA
>NZ_JAAGPB010000187.1:0-15306 GCF_017104585.1 Burkholderia sp. Ac-20392 | reverse complement strand
GGCGCGGAAGCCAGCCGGCTAGGCGGCACGGGAATCACGGCGATGTCGCCCGCATTGCCGGTCACGCCGCGCAGGCAGTCGCCATCGATCGCGATGCCGCCGCCGATCGCCGGCCCGATGAACAGGTAGACGAAGTCGTCGCACTGCCGGCCGTATCCGTAGAACAGCTCGGCGATCGCGGCTGCGTTACCGTCGTTTTCGCCGAAGACGGGCAGCGACAGCGTGCGACCGAGGTCGGCCGCGAAATCCACGTCTTCCCACGCGCGGAACGTGTCGGGTGCGAGGCCGAGTTCACGCATCCACGCGCCGAGGTTGTACGGCTGTGCGACGCCGATGCCGGTCAGTCGCGCACGCTCGTGGTCGGGGAGGAGGGCCTGCATTGCGTCGATGTCGTGGCGGACGATCTCGAGCACGTCGGCGGGCGGCGGCAGCAGCGTGTCGTGCGAGCGGCGGCCGAGTACGTCACCCGCGAAGTTGACGAGCGCCGTTTCGATGCGCATCCGGTCGAGATGGACGCCGATGCCGAACGCGCCGCGCGGGTCGAGGCGGATCAGCGAGGCCGGCTGGCCGCGCTGGCCTTCGGTGCGGCCCGCGAATTCGATCAGCTTCGCATCGGCGAGTGACCCGATGATGCTGCCGACTGCCGTTCCCGTCATGTTCGCAAGGCGGGCGAGGTCGGCCTTCGACGCGCTGCCTGCGCGGCGCAGCGTCTTCAGCAGCAGGCGCTCGTTGTAACGGCGCACGTTGGCCGAATTGCTTCCCTGGCCGAAGTGCGGGCTTCTCATGGCGTCTCCTTCCATGGCGCGCCGTTCGGTGGCGCATTAAATAAATCACGTTGATTTATTTAACCGCGTGAGCGTCGGCATGTCAGCCTAGGGAAATCCCGGTTTGGGGTGGAGGCGGGGATGCTGGTGCGGGGTGTCCGGAATCGGGGGTGGAACGCGGGGATCGAGAAAGTCAGATTCGGGATGGCTTGCGGGGTGATCCGAACCCTGGGCAACGGGTTGCTGCCGGATTTACCGTATGCCGTCACGGTTCACTGGTGCTGGCCGCGCAAACCGAAGCGACTCGTTTGCGCTCGGAGATGAAGAGGGGTGTTTCCGGATCCGGAAATGAAAAAAGGCCGGCTAGAAGCCGACCTTTTCAAAAACAGATGGTGCCCAGGAGAGGACTCGAACCTCCACGATGTTGCCACCGCTAGGACCTGAACCTAGTGCGTCTACCAATTCCGCCACCTGGGCACGTTTTGCAGTAGCTGCTTGCTGCAAAGAAGCGAAATTATAGCGCGTATTGCGAGGCTGTCAACTGGATTTGAGGTCGCGAACGAAAATAATTCGGCGGGCTTGCTCGGGGTAGCGAACGGGGTGCGCAAGCGCCGAGGTGGCCGATGCGCATCGGCGAATGTGTGATTCCGGTTGAGCGCGCGGGCGCATCAATTCCGCGGTCGGGAATGAAAAGAGGGCGACTGCGAACCGATCGCTTTGGAAAGCAGATGGAGGTCAGGAGGGAGGGGGGGGCTTGGTCACACATGCGCGCTCCGACCTCACTTGCAAGCTCGGCTGTTCGAGGCGTCGCGCAAACCGCGCAGGCGCTTTGTTTTCGGCGCTAGAAATGAAAAAGGCCGGCTAGAAGCCGACCTTTTTAGAAAACAGATGGTGCCCAGGAGAGGACTCGAACCTCCACGATGTTGCCACCGCTAGGACCTGAACCTAGTGCGTCTACCAATTCCGCCACCTGGGCACGTTTCGCTTATTACTGCAGTGCGAAGACCGCTATTCTAGCGTGTCGGCGGAGTCTGTCAACACAATTTCACTCAAGGCGATAAAAATATTGCCCCTTGCGCGATGGATTCTCACGTGCCGACCGGATCAGCGCGTTTCGCGATGAAATTCCAGCGCTGCGCCTGGCTCGTGTCGACGCGGGCAGGCAGTAGCCCGGCTGCGAGGAACGTGTCGGCGATCTTCTGCTGTTCGCCGAAGTTTTGCGCGACCACCGCGCGAACGACATAACTGCGCCGCGCGTTCGCGCGCGCGATCGTCGCCGCGTCGAGCCCCCAGATCGGCGCGAGTGTATTCGCAGCCTCCTGCGGGTGGTCGCGCAGCCACGTGCCGGCTTGCGACAACTGATCGAACAGGGTCTGGACGACATCGGGCCGCGTGGCGGCGAAACTGCTGGATGCGAGGTAGTAGCGCTGGTACGACGCGAGTCCGTTGCCGTCGGCCAGAATCCGCACGTCGGGATTCCGGTCGACCGACGCAACATAGGGATCCCACGTGATCCAGGCGTCCACGCTGCCACGCTCGAACGCCGCGCGGCCATCCGCGGGCGTCAGGTAGTGGATCGCCGCATCGGCCGGCCCGAGCTTCGCGCGCGCGAGCGCGGCAAGCAGCAGGTAATGGCTGCCGGCCGCCTTCGTGACCGCAATGCGCGTGCCCTTGAGATCGGCGAGCGTGCGCAGCGCGCTGTCCTGCTTGACGACGATCGACTGTGCCTTCGGCGAAGGCGCCTCCTGCGCGACGTACACGAAACGCGCACGTGCGGCTTGCGCGAAGACCGGAACCGTATCGGCCACGTCGGCACTGAAATCGACGGCGCCGACGTTGAGCGCTTCGGTCAGCGGCAAGCCGCTTGCGAATTCATGCCACGACACGCGCAGGCCGAGCGGCGCCAGTGCCTGCTTGAGCGCGCCGCGCGTCTTGAGCAGTGTGATGAGTGTCGACGACTTCTGGTAGCCGATGCGCAGTACATCGGGTGCGTTCTCGGCGTGCGTTCGGACGCCGGCGGCAGTCAGGCCGGCGGCCAGCATCACGCGCGCAAATGCGCGGCGGTTCATCGACGTCATGGGTTGTGCTCCTCGTGTCTGGTTCGTTGCATTGAAGCGAGCCGGCTAACGTACCAACGGGGCAGGCGGACGATAACCGATAAATTCTGCTATCGATCCGGCTGACGGGCATAAGAGCGGGGCGCACGGAATCGCGGTGCGCCCATACATGTGTGGGTGGGCGATCGATGCCTCCCGCTTGCATTTGATTGCATAGTCAAATATAGTCGTTGCAGAAAACTCAGAGTCAGCGATTGGTGTTGATGCGGGTAGCTCCCGTGCGTCGCGCCGATCGCTTTTTTTCCGTTATTTATCTGACTTGTCAGATAGTTTTGTCCGGCGCCGAAGCTGCTGTTTGGCGCCCGATCAGAAGGACATCCGATGAAGCCGTCCGAAACGCCGGGTACGCCGGCGCCCCTGACCGGCGCCCGCTTCGCGCTGGGCACGCTCGCCGTGGCGCTCGCCACGTTCATGAACGTTCTCGATTCGTCGATCGCCAACGTCGCGATTCCAACCATTTCCGGCAATCTGGGTGTGTCTACCGACGAGGGCACGTGGGTCATCACGCTGTTTTCCGCGGCCAACGCGGTGTCGATCCCGCTGACCGGCTGGCTGACGCAGCGGGTCGGGCAGGTGAAGCTGTTCGTCTGGGCCATCCTGTTGTTCGTGCTGTCGTCGGCCGCGTGCGGGATTGCGCCCAACCTCACCACGCTCCTCGCGGCACGGATCGTCCAGGGTGCGGTGGCCGGGCCGCTCGTGCCGCTGTCGCAGGCGTTGCTGCTGGCTTCGTTCCCGAAGGAGAAGAGTTCGAGCGCGCTGGCGCTGTGGGGGATGACGGCGACCGTCGGGCCGATTGCCGGCCCCGCGCTCGGCGGCTGGATCACGGACAACTACAGCTGGTCGTGGATCTTCTATATCAATGTGCCGGTCGGGTTGTTCGCCGCTGCCGTGATCTGGGCGCTCTATCGCAACCGCGAGACGCCAACCAGCAAGCTGCCGATCGACAAGGTCGGGCTGATTGCGCTGGTCGTGTGGGTGGCCGCGCTGCAGGTGATGCTCGACAAGGGCAAGGATCTCGACTGGTTCAATTCGTCGACGATCTGGATCCTGACCATCGTAGCGGTGGTCGGCTTCGTGTTCTTCCTGATCTGGGAGTTGACCGAGGCGCGCCCGATCGTCGATGTCAGGCTGTTTGCACAACGAAATTTTCTCGGCGGGACGGTGGCCATTTCGATTGCGTTTGCAGTATTTTTCGCCAATCTCGTGATCCTGCCGCAATGGATCCAGGGTTCACTCGGCTACCCGGTCATCAATGCCGGCCTCGTGACTGCACCGCTCGGCATCTTCGCGGTGATCCTCGCGCCGGTGGTCGGCAAGGTAATGCCGAAATCGGATATGCGCGTGCTCGTCACGCTCGCCTTTCTCGGGTTTGCCGGTGTGTTTTTCATGCGCTCGCGCTATACGACGGGCGTCGATACGTGGACGCTTGTCGTGCCCACGTTGCTGCAAGGGATCCCCACGGCGTTCTTCATGACGCCGCTTACGTCGATCATCCTGTCGGGACTGCCGCCCGAGCGCATCCCGGCGGCCGCGGGCCTGTCCAATTTCGCGCGGGTGTTCATGGGTGCGGTCGGCACGTCGCTCGCGAGCACCGCGTGGAACGACCGCACGATCCTGCATCACGCGCAACTGGCCGAGCAGGGCAGCGTGAACAACCCGATCTTCGCGAGTGCGCTTTCCAGTGTGCAGAGTGCGCTGGATGCCGGTACGCCGAAGGCGCTGACGTTCCTCGAGGCGACGCTGAATGCGCAGGCGACGATGCTGGGGCTGAACGATGTGTTCTGGTTGTCGTCGGTGATCTTCGTGCTGATCATCCCGCTGGTCTGGGTGACGAAGCCGGGCCGGGGTGTGGCAGCCGGGGCTGCGGCCGCCGGCGGGCATTGAGCCGGTGCGGGCGGCGTGCGCGGGATTCCGCGTGTCTTGAAAAATCGTGATGTCGCAATTATTGTGTGGGTCAATAAATTGCGACTCAGCGAGCACGATGGAACACTACACGCCGAAGAATTTCCTGCACACCGAAAGCGTGGGGTTCATGCTCGTGAAGGCGCGCAATCTGATCACGTCCGAGATGGATGCGGCGTTGAAGGATCTCGATATCACGGCGCAGCAAATGGGCGTTCTGCTGTCTCTGCGCACCGGCAGCGCGGCGACGCCTTTCGAATTGTCGAAGCTGCTCGGCGTCGACACCGGGCTGATGACGCGCGTGCTCGACAAACTGGAGGGCAAGGGGCTCGTCGAGCGGTCGCGCAGCGTGAGCGATCGACGGGTGGTGAACCTCGTGCTGACCGAAGCGGGGCAGGCGGTGGCCGTGCAGATTCCGGAGATCGCGCCGAAGGTGCTCAACGCCCGCTTGCGGAAATTTTCGAAGGCCGAGTTCGACGAACTGTCACGGCTGCTGCACAAGTTCATCGGCGAGTAAGCCGGGCGCTGTTCCTTGGCGCCAGAAATGAAAAAGGCCGGCTAAAAGCCGACCTTTTCAAAAACAGATGGTGCCCAGGAGAGGACTCGAACCTCCACGATGTTGCCACCGCTAGGACCTGAACCTAGTGCGTCTACCAATTCCGCCACCTGGGCACGTTTTGCAGTAGCTGCTTGCTGCAAAGAAGCGAAATTATAGCGCCCCAATTATTCGTGTCAACACTTTTTTGCGATGCATCGCAAACCAGGCTCCGCCGCGCCTGCTGGCGGCATTCCGGTCATTTGGCGACACAGGCGGGTGATAGAATGACCCGCCGCCGTCAATATAGAACTGTCTGAAGGACACCTCTATGTTGATGCCGTGCACCATCAATCAACGCAACGAGAACAACCATCGACAAACCCTTGAGCAAATATCCGTACCCCATTCCGAGCCGTGAAGAAATTCTCGGCGTGCTGCGTACGAGCGACGCGCCGCTGGCCGCCAACGACATCGCCGAAGCACTGTCGATCAAGCGTCAGGAGCGCGAGGGGTTCTTCCGGCGTGTCGCCGCGATGGAACGCGACGGCCAGATCCGCCTCGACAAGCGCGGCCACTAC
Organism: Burkholderia sp. Ac-20392; assembly: GCF_017104585.1. Taxonomy (NCBI): domain Bacteria; kingdom Pseudomonadati; phylum Pseudomonadota; class Betaproteobacteria; order Burkholderiales; family Burkholderiaceae; genus Burkholderia; species Burkholderia sp. Ac-20392. The sequence goes on along the minus strand of NZ_JAAGPB010000187.1, from coordinate 9,407 downwards.
CAGTTGACCCATCCGTCGAACTTCGTCGCCGGGCGCGTGCAGGGGCATCGCGACGGCTACGGGTTCGTGATCCGCGACGACGGCCAGGACGACCTGTTTTTGCCGAACGGCGAAATGCAGAAGGTGATGCACAACGATCGCGTGCTCGCGCGGATCGTCGGCTACGATCGCCGCGGCCGCCCGGAGGGGCATGTCGTCGAAGTCACCGAGCGCGCGAACAAGCGCGTGATCGGCCGCCTGCTCAACGAGAACGGCGCGCTGATCGTCGCACCGGAAGACAAGCGCATCGGCCATGACATCCTGATCACGCAGAACGTGAAGAAGGCGAAGGTCGGGCAGGTCGTCGTCGTCGAGCTGACCGATTTCCCGAGCCGCCATTCGCAGCCGCTCGGCCGTGTGGTCGAGGTACTCGGCGACATCGACGATCCGGGCATGGAAATCGAAATCGCGGTGCGCAAGTACGGCGTGCCGCACGAATTCAGCCAGCCGGCGCTCGACGAAGCCGCCGCGCTGCCCGACAAGGTGCGGCCGACCGACTTGCGTTTCCGCGTCGACCTGCGCGACGTGCCGCTCGTGACGATCGACGGCGAGGACGCCCGCGACTTCGACGACGCCGTCTACTGCGAGCCGGTCAAGGTTGGCCGCGGCGACGGCTACCGCCTGATCGTCGCGATTGCCGACGTGTCGCACTACGTACAGCCGGGCAGCGGGCTCGACGCCGACGCGCTCGAGCGCAGCACGTCGGTCTATTTCCCGCGCCGCGTGATTCCGATGCTGCCGGAGAAGCTGTCGAACGGCCTGTGCTCGCTGAATCCGCAGGTCGACCGCTGCGTGCTCGCGTGCGACATGGTGATCACCGCGCGCGGCGAGATCAAGGCGTACCAGTTCTACCCGGCCGTCATCCATTCGGCTGCGCGTCTCACGTACACCGAAGTCGCCGCTGTCCTGTCGAACACGAAGGGGCCGGAGGCTGCGCGCCGCGCGGACCTGCTGCCGCACCTGCAGGATCTGTACGGCGTCTACAAGTCGCTGTTCGCCGCGCGGCAGAAGCGTGGCGCGATCGACTTCGACACGACCGAGACCTACATTGTCTGCAACTCGCAGGGCAAGATCGAGCAGATCGTGCCGCGCCAGCGTAACGATGCGCACAAGCTGATCGAGGAATGCATGCTGGCCGCGAACGTCTGCGCGGCCGATTTCCTGAAGCGCAACAAGCATCCGGGCCTGTACCGCGTGCACGCGGGGCCGACGCCTGAGAAGCTCGAGAACCTGCGCGCGTTCCTGCGCGGCATGGGCCTGTCGCTCGGCGGCGGCGACAAGCCGCATGCGAGCGACTACGCGGCGCTGATGGCGCAGATCCGCGACCGGCCCGACGCACAGATGCTGCAGCCGATGCTGCTGCGCTCGATGCAGCAGGCCGTCTACAGCCCGGACAACATCGGTCACTTCGGCCTGGCCTACGAGGCGTACGCGCACTTCACGAGCCCGATCCGCCGTTATCCGGACCTGCTCACGCACCGCGCGATCTACGCGATCCTGTCCGGCAAGAAGTACGCGCCGAAGGCGCCGGACGGTTTCGAGCTGAACACCGCGCTGTCGCCGCGCGCCCGCGCGATGCAGCAGGCCGACGACGAATCGCGCGGCCGCTCGCGTTCGAACACGGCGATCTGGGAAGAGCTCGGCCTGCACTGCTCGGCGAACGAGCGCCGTGCGGATGAAGCATCGCGCGATGTCGAAGCCTGGCTCAAGTGCTACTTCATGCGCGACAAGCTTGGCGAGGAGTACGGCGGGATGGTGAACGGCGTCACGTCGTTCGGCATCTTCGTGCAACTCGACACGCTCTTCATCGAAGGGCTCGTGCACGTCACGGAACTCGGCTCGGACTACTTCCAGTACGACGAGATCAAGAACGAGCTGCGCGGCGAACGCACGGGCATCCGCTATCGCCTGTCGGATCGCGTGCGCGTGCAGGTGAGCCGCGTCGATCTCGATGCACGCAAGATCGACTTCCGCCTCGTGCGCGATACGCCGGTGAAGGCGCCGCGTCCGTCGCCCGCGCCGGCCTCCGCGGGTGGCGTTGTCGACCGCGGCAATGGCCCGCGCGTACGTGCGCTGCCGCAGGCGGAAGAGCCCGCGCCGCGCCGCAAGAAGGCTGCGAGCGCGCCGAGCGTCGCGGTGAATGAAGCGCGCGCCGCGCGTGCCGCCGCGAAGAAGAAGGGCGGCAGCGGTGGCGGTGCGGCGGCGAAGCCGACCGCAAAGAAGACACGCGCCCGCAAGAAGTATTGATGAGCGTTCGGGGCGGCGCCAGTGACCGCCCTGCAGTATCGAGAGACGCCGCGTTACCGGTCATCAGCCGGCAACGCGGCGCTTTCCTTTTCCATGGATCGTGGCTGCGCGCGTCGCGCGGCCGCACGTTTGATCGAAGGTTGTTCCAGTCATGTCACGTCTGAAGGTTCTTTACGGTTTTCATGCGGTGACCGCACGTTTGCGGCACGATGCATCGACGGTTGCGGAGGTGCTGTACGACCAGACGCGCCGTGACCGCCGGATGCAGGACTTCCTGCACACCGCGAAGGAAGCGGGCGTGCGGCTGATCGCGGCCGACGAAACGCGCCTGTGGGGCCTCGCGCATACCGAGCGTCACCAGGGCGTCGTCGCGCGTGTCGAGGACATCCCGCTCGCGCAGAACCTGTCGGAGCTGCTCGACGGCATCCAGGGCCCGGCGCTGCTGCTGGTGCTCGACGGTGTCACCGATCCGCACAACCTCGGCGCGTGCCTGCGTGTCGCCGATTCGGCTGGCGCACACGCGGTGATCGCGCCGCGCGACCGGGCGGTCGGCCTGAACGCAACCGCGGCCAAGGTCGCGAGCGGCGCGGCCGATACGGTGCCGTACATCACGGTGACGAACCTCGCCCGCGCGCTGCGCGAGCTGAAGGAGGCCGGCGTGTGGATCATCGGCACATCGGACGAGGCATCGGCAACGCTCTACGAAACGAAGCTCGACGGCCCCGTCGCGCTCGTGATGGGCGCGGAAGGCGAAGGCATGCGCCGGCTGACGCGCGACACCTGCGACGAAGTGATGAGCATTCCGATGGCCGGCAGCGTGGAAAGCCTGAACGTATCGGTCGCAAGCGGCGTGTGCCTGTACGAAGCCGTGCGCCAGCGGCGCGTGAAGGGCTGACGCAGCCCGTCCCGCGCGCCCTGCGCGGGCCTCGAATGACCCGAACGACGCGTGCCGCGATCCGATGCGGCACGCGGCTCTCCGGAGTTCGCGACCGATGACCCTGTTACGCGTTGGTGCATCCTGCGCCGTGCTGTGCCTGCTGGCCGCCTGCACGTCGCCGTCGCTCGTCGAACGCGGCACCTACTACGCCGACACGAGCCTGCATGCGCGCGGCGCCGATTCGCGGGTCCGCTTTCTCGTGATGCATTACACCGAAAGCGACGAGGCGAAATCGCTGCGCACGTTGACGGGCGATTCGGTCAGTGTGCATTACGTCATCCCGCCGCAGCCGCGCATCGAGCGCGGGATGCCGGTCGTCTACCAGCTCGTTCCGGAATCGAAGCGCGCATGGCACGCGGGCGTCAGCGAGTGGCAGGGGACGACCGAGCTGAACGCGGTGTCGATCGGCATCGAGAACGTGAACCGCGGGCCGCTCGATCCGCAAAACCGCACCTGGCAGCCTTATCCGCCCGAACAGGTCGCGGCGCTGACCCGGCTGTCGAAGGACATCGTCGCGCGCTACGGGATTCCGCCGACGCGCGTGGTCGGGCACAGCGACATCGCGCCGCAACGCAAGATCGATCCGGGGCCGCTGTTTCCGTGGCGTGCACTGGCCCAGGCCGGCGTCGGTGCGTGGCCGGACGATGCGACCGTGACTACGCGGCTCGGCGGTCGTGATCCGCATGTGCTGGTCGACGTGCGCGAACTGCAGCTCAAGCTCGCGCGCTACGGCTACGACGTGGCGACCGATGGCGTGCTCGACGCACGCACGCGACGCGTGTTCGCGGCGTTCCAGATGCATTTCAGGCCGTCCGACTATGCGGGCAACCCGGACGCCGAAACCGACGCAATCGCGCAGGCGTTGCTCGACAAGTACTTCCCCGGTACGCAACCGGCGGACAACGCGCCCGCGGCGGGCGCGCCCTGAATCGACAGCGCACGGCACGCCGAAAAACGCGGACCGTCATCCGAGTCCGGTAAACTGGCGGTTTTCCGCAATCCCGCAGCATTACCACTCCATGACTCAAGACGAACTCAAACGCCTCGTCGGCCAGGCCGCCGCTGACTACGTGATCCAGAACGTGCCGGAAGGCGCCGTGATCGGCGTCGGCACAGGCTCGACCGCCAACTGCTTCATCGACGCGCTCGCCGTCGTCAAGGCGCGCTATCGCGGCGCCGTGTCGAGCTCCGTCGCCACGACCGAGCGCCTGAAGTCGCACGGCATCAAGGTGTTCGACCTGAACGAGGTCGACTCGCTGCAGGTGTACGTCGATGGCGCCGACGAGATCGACGCGAGCGGCGCGATGATCAAGGGCGGTGGCGGCGCGCTGACGCGCGAGAAGATCGTCGCGTCGGTGGCCGATACGTTCGTCTGCATCGCGGACGCCAGCAAGCGCGTGCCGGTGCTCGGCGCGTTCCCGCTGCCGATCGAAGTCGTGCCGATGGCGCGCACGGCGATCGGCCGGCGCGTGACCGCCCTCGGCGGCGTGCCGGTGCTGCGCGTGACGAAGGACGGTGCGCCATACATCACCGACAACGGCAACGAGATCATCGACGTGAAGGGGCTGCAGATCACCGATCCGCGTGGTTTCGAAGCGCAGGTGAACGCATGGCCGGGCGTCGTGACGGTCGGTCTGTTCGCCGAGCGCGGCGCGAATCTGTGCTTGCTCGGCACGGAAAACGGCGTTGAAACGATCGTTTATTCGGCTAATTGAAAGATATGACAAGCAGTCCGTAATGACATGTCATATGTCGTAATGGACTGAATGTTTAAATCTTGTGGAAATCGGGGCCCGGTAGGCGCAATGCGCTTCCCGGGCCTTATTTTTAGCCGTATAAATCACCCCGTCAAAAAGAGGGATAACCCTGTCAGGTGTTTACCAGATAGCGAAATATCCTCGAACTCATCAACTTATAGATCATAAGAACAGTCGTAACCAGGGCCGGCGGAACTGCGGAGCAGGTGTTCGCAAATCGACGCACGGGGAGGTGTCATGGAGCAGGGCAAAGACCGGTCACTGGTCGCCAAAGTGATGGATGGGCTTGTCTCGGGTATCGTCGAGGACAAGTACGGCGGCATCTTGCCGCCGCAGGACGTGCTGTCGAAAGAGTTCGATGTGAGTCGCACCGTGATGCGGGAAGCGCTATCGATGTTGCTTGCGCGCGACATGCTGGACGTGCGGCCGAAAGTCGGCACGCGCGTGCGGCCGATGCGCGACTGGCGGATGATCGATGAAGACGTGGTGAGCTGGCGGTTCCGGGCGAAACCCGATCCGCAGTTCATGCGCGACGTCATCGAATTCCGGATGCTGATCGAACCGCGCGCAACCGCGCAGGCGGCCGTGCGTGCAACGGCTGCCGACATCGCGGGCATCCGCGAAGCGTTCGATGCGTTCAAGGTGCTGCAGCCGGGCGACCCCGGCTACGACACGGCGGACGAGTTGCTGCACACGCGGATCGTTCAGGCGAGCGGCAACCAGTTTTTCCAGCAGATGGCGGCGATCGTGCGCGGTGCGGTGCGTCTCGTGAATCCGCGTGTCGTGCAGAAGGAAGGTGCGCACGAGATCGTGGTGAAGGCGCATGCGCGGGTGGTCGACGCGATCGAGCGTCGCGATCCGCGCGAAGCCGAAGCCGCTTCGCTCGCGCTGATCGATTTCAGCGCCGACGAGATTTCGCGCGATTTCTCCGTCGACGTACCCATGCGCGCCTGACGCTGTGCGTGTCGCTCATCCGTGTGCCGCCGGGCCGTTTATCATGACGACCGGCCGGCAGCGTGCCGGCCATCGTCATACGACCGACACGGAAGATCAGGATGAACGACAACGACCATCGCCCGGTGCGCTTCGGCATCGTCGGTGCAGGCAGCATTGCGCGCCGCTTCGCGCAAAGCCTCGCTCACGTGCCGGGCGCCACGCTCGCCGGTGCCTGGGCCCGCCGCACCGATGCCGCGGCAGCCTTTTGCGAAACGCACGGCGGTACGCCGGCCGCGAGTCTCGAAGCACTCCTTGCGAGCGACATCGACGCGGTTTACATCGCGACGCTCCATGACAGTCATGCGCAGTACACGCTGGCCGCGCTTGCTGCCGGCAAGGCCGTGCTGTGCGAAAAGCCCGCGACGCTGAACGCGGCGCAGCTCGACACCGTGCTGCGTGCGGCACGCGACGCCGGGCAGCTTTTCATGGAGGCGATGAAGCCGCCGTTCTTTCCGCTGTATCGTCAGTTGCGCGCGCATCTGCGTGACGATCCGATTGGCGAGATCCGGCTCGTGCGGGCAGGGTGCGCGTCGTCGTCGGTCCCGGACGACCATGCCGTCTATCGCCTCGATCGCGCGGGCGGCGCGCTGCTCGATATCGGGATCTACGAGGCGTTTCTCGCGGTCGACTGGCTCGGCGCGGCGCGCGACGTGCAGACGCTCGGCCGTGTCGGTGCTACGGGTGTCGATCTGTTCGCCAGCCTGAACAGCGTGCACGCGAACGGCGGGATCGCGCAGCTCTTTTGCGGGCTCGACGTGATGGGGCGTGGCGACGCGCTGATCGCTGCGGCCGGCGGCCACGTGACGATTCACGAGAAGTGGTGGAACCCCGCACGTGCGACGATTCGCTATGCGGACGGGCGCACCGTCGAACTCGATGCGCCGGTCGACGGCGGCGGGCTGAACTACGAGACCGCGCATTTCTGCGACCTGCTGCGCGCGGGCAAGACCGAAAGTCCGATCATGACGCACGACCATTCGCGGCAGATGATCGCGATGACCGATGCCGCGCGAGCGGCGCTCGGCGTGCGTTATTCGGGGGAGTAAGCGGGAAGCGGGGTGCCGGGCACGCGCGAGCGGCCCGGCGAACGGCGTGCGCTCAGTGCCGCGACGGCAGCGACAGGCGCTTTTCGTACCAGCGCTGCACCCATTCGAGAATCTGGCACAGGATCCAGTACACGGCCGCGGCGGCGAGATAGAGCGGCAGCGGCTGATAGGTCGCCGCGATCACTTCCTGCGCGCTGCGCAGCAGTTCGGTCACGGTGATCACGGATACGAGCGACGTGTCCTTGATCAGGCTGATCAGGCTGTTCGACAGGCTCGGCACCGCGATGCGCAGCGCCTGCGGGCCGATCACGTAGCGCAGCGTCTGCCCCCACGACAACCCGAGGCTGTACGCGGCGAGCCACTGGCCGCGCGCGATCCCGTTGATCGCGCCGCGCATGCTTTCCGACATGTAGGCGGCGACGTTCGCGGACAGCGCGATGACGCCGGCGGGCGTCGGGTCGAGCGAGATGCCGAGGCTCGGCAGCCCGTAATAGATGACGAAGATCTGCACGAGCAGCGGCGTGCCGCGCATCAGGCTCACGTACGCGCGTGCCAGCCACGCGAGCGCGTTGACCCAGATGCGTTCGAAGCCGTCGAGCGCTTCGCTTTGCCGGATGCCCATCATCGCGAGCACGACGGCGCCGAGCAGGCCGAACACCATCGACAGCACGGCGAACTTGACGGTCAGAACGGCGCCCTGGGCGAGCACCGGCAGCGATTGGACGAGCAGGGACGTTGTCGACATGGAATACGAATCGAATGTGTGCGCGAAAGCGCAATCATAAACCGGACGAATAAAACAAAGGGCGGCATCGTTACGGATGCCGCCCTTTCCGGCCCGCCGTCAGGCGGGAAATGCAGGCGTGCTTACTTGATCGGCTTCGTCACGTCGATGCCGAACCATTTGTCCGAGATCTTCGTGAAGGTGCCGTCGGCTTCGAGTTGCACCATCGCGTCGTCGATCGCCTTCTGGAACTTCGGGTTGCCCTTCTTGAACGGGATGCCCGACGGGTTCGCCGAGCCGACGTTCGCGCCCGGGCGCAGCGGCAACTGCGAATTCTTCGTCAGGTACGCGAGCATCAGGCGGTCGTTGAGCGCCGCATCGAGACGGCCGGCCGCGAGATCGCGCAGGTACTCGGGGGCGCCCGGGTACGTCTTCACGTCGATGCCCGGCACCGACTTCGCCATGTCCATGTAGTTCGTGCCGAGCGCGACGCCGAGCTTCTTGCCTTTCAGGTCTTCAAGCGACTTGAACTGGCGCGTGTCGTCGTTGCGCTGGATCAGTTGCGCGGACGAGTACGTGTACGCCGGCGAGAAGTCGAGCGTTTCCTTGCGCTTGTCGGTGATGCCGACCTGGTTGGCGATCACGTCGAACTTGCCGGCCTGCAGGCCCGCGATGATGCCGCTCCATTCGGTCGTCACGAATTCGGCTTTCACGCCGAGCTTCGCGGCCACGGCCTTCGCGATGTCGACGTCGAAGCCGACGAGTTCGCCTTGCGGGTTCTTCGAGTTGAACGGCGGGAACGTGCCTTCGAGGCCGACCCGCAGCGTGCCGCGTTGTTTCACCTGGTCGAGGAGGTCAGCCGCATGCGCGGTGGCGGCAGCGAACGACGTGCCGATCAGGCCGGCAACCAGCAGCTTCTTCAGCAGCGCAATCTTCATCGTGTGTTTCCTTGCCCTGTCCGGGTCATTGATTCTGATAACGGGGTCGATGATAGCAAAAACGCAATCGACCACTAAATACCGTTTGTTTATGCCTATATTACGCGGTGCGGTCGCGGGCGACGGCCTTCACGCATTCCGCGACGAGCGCGGGGCCACGGTAGATGAACCCCGTATAGAGCTGCACGAGTGCCGCGCCGGCCGCGAGCTTTGCCCGGGCATCCTCGCCCGAGAAAATGCCGCCGACGCCGATGATCGGCACTTCGCTGCCGACTTCGGCGTGCAGCTTGCGGATCACTTCGTTCGACGCGTCGAACACGGGGCGGCCCGACAGGCCGCCGGCTTCGTCCGCATGCGGCAGGCCCTGGACGGCCGCGCGCGACAGCGTCGTGTTGGTGGCGATGACCGCCTCGATCTTGTGGCGCAGCAGCGTGTCGCCGATTTCCTTGACCTGTTCGTCGTCGAGATCGGGCGCGATCTTCAGCGCGAGCGGCACGAGCTTGCCGTGCAGGTCGGCGAGGCGCTGCTGCTTGTCCTTCAGCGCGGCGAGCAGCGCGTCGAGCTCGCCCGCGCCCTGCAGCTGGCGCAGGTTCTTCGTGTTCGGCGACGAGATGTTGATCGTCACGTAGCTTGCGAACGGGTACACGCGCTCGAGGCAGTACAGGTAGTCCTCGGCGGCGCGCTCGATCGGCGTATCGGCGTTCTTGCCGATGTTCAGGCCGA